>CAYRQG010000028.1:1576-2528 GCA_964426345.1 uncultured Candidatus Peribacteria bacterium | reverse complement strand
CAGCAGAAAATTTTTAGGAGACACTGTTGTTCATGCTGATTTTCTACAGGGAAAAACAATGGATCGCTTTGTTGGAATACAGGCATTCAAAACACTTGAACGCATTGAACCTACAGATATGCAGCAGTCACCGGAATTCCGTTCTAAGATTCAGCACATTTTACAGGGCAATGGAAAAATGTATCAAGAAAGAGGATTTGCTCTGGATATTGCAGGATGGGATATCCCCAGAATATTTGCGGGTCGTCCGTATATGAATAACCTTTGGAAAGACGAAACCGGAGAGCCATGCATTATTGATACCGGTCTTCTGGATTATCAAAAGCATGCACCGCAAATTCTTTTCCAGAAATGGAATATGAGTAAATTTGATTTGGATTTTTTCGGAAGAGAGAAAAACTGAACAGAAAAGAGCTGACCGAAACCGATCAACTCTTTCGTCACTGTTCTCCTCTGGTGTATCTACCTATTGAAGATAATGCCAATTGTGATTATCGCGATGCCCGCCAATGTACGCGCGAATAGCATCCACTTTTCTTTCATGATACCCATACTACGTGAGCAACATTCACACACATGGAAGGTGTAGTTGTACAGACGATCAAGTGGGGCTCCAACCAAAAAGGCACACAATATGGCTAGTCCATGAAACCGCAGGCGAGGCCACAGAGAGACACCGGTCATTTGCGAGTCCAGATTCCAGATCATGAAGACAAGTAGACCGGTCATAATGGTGACATTGATCTTTGCTCGTTCTCTACCTTCGTCATTATCAAGCATCCATAACGATCGCCACAAGTCAAAACACAAAAAGTAACAGAATCCTGTCATAAGCAAGAAGCTCAATATAAAGCACACTGCCTCGACATACATGTGAAAGGGCATAATTTCTCCTTCAAACTAGTTTCCAAAGATGTGAAAAGTGACTATTTGTATTATAAAACTAAATTGT
>CAYRQG010000028.1:0-1552 GCA_964426345.1 uncultured Candidatus Peribacteria bacterium | reverse complement strand
CGAAATGTTAGCATTTAACAAAACAACTAGATAACTAAATTGTCATTTAACAATAATTCTTAAAAGTTAGCATTCTGTGGTTCTGCCGGACTTCCAGCCATCTGCTCAATGAATACTTTGCGGGGTTTGGCGCCGTCTGCGGGGCCCACAATTCCTTTCTCTTCCATAATATCAAGCAGGCGTGCTGCGCGTGCGTAACCGACTTTCAATTGGCGCTGAAGAAGGCTCGCGGACGCTTTTCCGTGCTGCTGGACGACGCGCACTGCATCGAAGAACAAATCATCGCCACCATTGTCGTCGGCATCCAAATCAATCATGCCGCTGCCGCCTCCGTTTTCGCCGGCATCATCCATAACGCCGTCGCCGTCTTCATCATCGGCGAGACCAATCTGTTCCGTAATTTTTCCGCCTCCTGCAATCTTCACTGCGTTGATCACACGTTCCACTTCTTTGGTGGAGATGAAAATGCCCTGCACGCGGACAGGCTTTGGAGTGGAGGCAGTCATGTACAACATATCTCCTTTGCCGAGCAGATCTTCTGCACCAATACCATCAAGGATCGTGCGGCTATCTACAGAGCTCACCACACGGAAGGCCATGCGTGTCGGGATATTTGCTTTAATGAGACCGGTAATCACATCCACGCTCGGACGCTGCGTGGCAATAATGAGGTGCATACCAACGGCACGCGCCATCTGCGCAATGCGCACAATCATGGTTTCTGTATCGCGGCGGAACTGGCGCATCATGAGGTCGGCCAATTCATCGATCACAATGACAATGCGTGGGAGCAGATTTGCTTCGTCGGTCTGCTTCTCGTTGTATTCCGAAATATTACGGGCGCCCTGTTCGGAGAAGCGGTGCAGGCGGCGTCCCATTTCCGCAACAGCCCAGCGCAATGCCTGCAGAGCTTTATCGGATTCGGTAATCACCGGAGTCAGCAAATGAGGAATGCCGTTATACGGCATTAATTCCACACGCTTCGGGTCAATGAGGATGAACTTCAATTCGTGCGGCGCGTTTTGGTACAAGAGAGCTGTCAGAAACACGTTCATACACACAGACTTACCGGCACCGGTTGCTCCGGCAATCAGCAGGTGTGGCATGTCTTCCAGGCTGGCAACGACCGATTCCCCAGAGACATCACGTCCAAGAGGGAAGGTGAGTGAGGACACACTTTCATTGAAGGCATTGCTCTCCAGAATCTCGCGCAGATGCACCATGGTTCTGTCCAGGTTCGGCATTTCGATTCCTACCAGAGACTTTCCCGGAATTGGTGCCTCAATACGGAGACTCTGCGCAGCGAGCGCCAGAGCCAAATCATCTTTCAGGTTTGCAATAGAAGACAGCTTCACGCCTTCTGCGGGCTGCAGCGTGAACTGCGTAACGGTTGGACCCGGACGTGCGTCGCGCACTTTCACATCAATACCGAATTCCCCGAGCTTCTCTTCTATGCGCTTGGCGTTCTTCTTCAGCTCTGCATCGTTCACCGTTACAACACTCTGCTGATCATCCAGCAGATCCATGCCCGGGAATGTCCATTCCTCGAAGC
>CAYRQG010000027.1:0-11095 GCA_964426345.1 uncultured Candidatus Peribacteria bacterium | reverse complement strand
CTTCAGGGAAAATGAGGGCCCGTGGCGTGGTGTCCGGCCACGGAGGGTGAAGGGGTCAGTGGGAATGCAATTGGCCGGACCGCATTTTTTGATTCTTTTTGGGGCAGGGCCAAAAAGGAACGCCCGTCCGGCGAGGACATACAAAGACACACTATTTTGCTCTCATACTCTCCGCCGCAATCCCCACCGCCAAAATCAGAAGCCCAAACAAGAGACCCAGAAACACCCCAATCACTCCGATCACCTGCATGGATACAAGCCCGCATACAAACGCCAAAACCGCGAGCAGCAAAAAGAGCTTGAGTGGATTGTAGTGTGCAATCGATTCCGTCATGTACTGCAGCGTGCGCATGCTATCGCGGATGATCTTCACTTTGGAATGCCCGAATCGCTTGTGATACTGAATGGGAACATAGGAGACTTTCATGCCAGTAAAAAAATACGCGAGCGTCATCGTGGTCGGTAAACTGAATCCTTCACAGAGACGCGGAAAGTACGGAATGATTTCGCTGCGATGAAACGCTCTCATCCCGGAATTGATATCGGGGATGCGTTTGCCAGTCGCAAATTCTGCAAGGAACCGAAAGACTATGCGTGCCAGGCGCTTCAGAATGCGCCCGTTATATTCCCAGCCATAACGCGCACCCACCACGAGGTTGTAGCCTTTATCGAGTTCTGTAAGGAGCGCTGCAATCGATTCCACCGGGTAGGTGCCGTCGCTATCCATCATCACAATCCGATCCGCAAATGCGCGCTGCACGCCATCTTTCACGCTGCGCCCTGCACCCATCCGCAAAATATGCCGTAAAAGAACGGCACCGTTTTCCTGAGCAATGGCCGCAGTCCGATCCGTGGAGCCATCGTCGATGACAATCATTTCTGCATCCGGATACGCACGGCGGATATCGGTGAGAACCCGCGCAATTCCCTCTTCTTCGTTACAGGCCGGCAGAACAATGCTAAAAGACGCCATGGAGACAGAGGATACCATACCAATGCCCAATTCACTGGTAGAAATAGACCTGTTCTCCTACACTGCTCCGGCATGAAGACTATCGTCGTCACCGGCGGATTGGGGTTTATCGGCTCTTATTTTGTGGAGCTGGCACTTTCGAAGGGGTATCACGTCATCAATATCGATAAAAAAACGTACGCCGCCCGGACGGATCTGGCGTTTACCTCACACCCGCATTACGAGTACATAGATGCCGATATCTGCACAATCAAGCATCTGCCTCCGAATATCGAAACCATTGTGAACTTTGCAGCTGAGAGCCATGTCGATAACTCGATTGTGGCCAATCAGATCTTTTTTGAGAGCAACACGCGCGGCGTCTATAACCTCCTCGAAATCATCCGTGCCAAAGATCCGAGCGACCGCCCCGTATTGGTGCACATTTCTACCGACGAAGTCTACGGCAGCATGATGACCGGACGCGCCACCGAAAGCAGCCGTCTGGAACCCTCAAGCCCCTACTCCGCCACAAAAGCCGCAGCCGATGAACTCATTCTGGCCTGGGCAAAGACCTATGGCCTGCAGTACAAAATCTGCCGCAGCTGCAACAACTACGGCTACGGCCAGTACCCGGAGAAGCTCTTTGCAAAAACGGTGGATCACCTGGAAAACAACAAGAAGATGACCGTACACGGCGATGGCAGTTACGTACGCGAATGGTTATACGTGCAGGACAACGTGGAAGCGATTCTCCTCATTATGGAACAGGGCGACCTGAACAGCATTTACAATATTTCCGCCAACGAAGAGCACAGCGTGATGAACGTGGTGCAGATGATTATTGAACACATCAAACCCGGCGAACCGTGGGAAAACTGGGTGGAGCGCATTCCAAACCGCTGGGGCCAGGACGGCCGCTACGCGATTGTGTGCGACAAAGTAAAGGCGCTGGGATGGACCGCAAAAATGAATCTCCGGGAATATATCCCCCAGTACATCGATATCTACCGGAAGGAACACACACTATAAACGCACGAGTTGCCGCAGAATGTGCAGCACAAAGAGTGGGTTCTGGAGAATTGCCTGCAGGCGTATTTGTACGTACGACAAACGTGACTGCGTGCCGGCAATATCTGCAAGGCGGAAGAGATATTCCGATGCATCATTCAGGACCAGCTGTTTCTGTGTGCGCGTGAGAGGACGGGACGCGAGAAATGCAGGCACGATTTTTCGCAGCAAAGCAGCGGCACGATCAATATCCGCACGGGGCATATCGCGGCGCCCTGTCATGGGAAGGCGCAGGGCACGGGCATCTTCTGCAGAGACCGGCTCACGCAGCAATGCAGACGCCTTTTCCTGAATAACCATATAGACAGTCTCCTCTTCCTCCGCGCCATGCAGTGACGTGAAATTTCCCTGCCAGATTCTGTACTGACCAAGGATGCGCGGGATATTGGCAATATCGTATTTCCGGCTGATGCGTCCCAGCAGCTCGTAATCTTCCGATGCCGTTTCGCGGTACCAGCCGAATTCTTCCATCACCGATTTCCGGAACATCGCGGCGCTATCGGCAACGGGATTTCGAAAGAGGAGACGCCAGTCCACCATGAAGGGATCAGTCACATGTCTGAGGGTGCCGGTAATCTGCCCCTCTGCATCAATCAGGTTCACCCACGCGCCCACAGCGGCCACATGCGGATGATTTCTGAGGTACTCGATTTCCACCGCAAAACGTTCGGGCAGACTGATGTCATCAGCACAGTGGATGGCAATGAATTCGCCGCGTGCATGGTGAAATCCGTTATTGAACGCAGTCACTTTTCCGGCGTGCTGGAGCAGGTGGATTTTGAAGCGCGGATCTTTGGCAGCGTACTCAGCCAGAATCTCTTTGGTGCCATCGGTTGATCCGTCATCGGAAATGATGCACTCAAAATCTCCCAGCGTTTGGGCCAGAATGCTCTCGAGCGTGGGACGGATAAAACGCGCCCCGTTATACACAGGCATGACAACGGAAATAAGCGGCGTAGCGGAGGCTTCGGGCATAGGGCTGCAGTATATCCTGAGAACAGGATGAATCTCTAGTCCACCGGCCCGTCCATACTATACGATGGCTGTATGAAAGCGTTTGTAACCGGAGGACACGGATTCATCGGCTCGCACCTGGTGCAAAAACTCGTGGATCAGAAACATGATGTTACCATTCTGACGAGAGACACCGCAGACCTGTGGAGAGTGAAAGATCTCCTGCCTCGTATTCAGCAAATCTCAGGCGACCTGCGCAGCAAGGAAGATATGCAGCGATGCATCAGCAGCGTACAACCCGATGCCGTGTTTCATTTGGCTGTATCCAATATGCAAAGCGGCGTGAGAGCCTCGAACGAGGAAGTGATCGATTCCAATCTACTCGGGACAGCAAATCTTCTGGAGGCAGTGCAGCAGGAATCGTCTGCGACATTCATTCAGACGGGAAGTTTTCTGGAGTACGGCAAAAAAGACACACCCATGAAGGAAACCGATCTCTGCAACCCAGGTGAGCTCTATAGTATTACCAAGCTTGCATCCACTTTGCTTGCGCAATCACTGGGCAGTGATAAAAAGCCCACACTCACCTTCCGCGTGTTTACGCCCTACGGACCCGGGATGCAGAAAGGGAGACTGGTGGAACAGGTGATTACTCGTGCACTGCGCGGAGAGGACATTCTCCTCACGGAACCCAGTATCACGCGCGATTGTATCTACGCGCCGGACCTGGCAGAGCTGCTGATTGCGGGCATGGAAAAAGCGAGCCTGTATCCGGGGCAGGTATTCAACGCAGGAAGCGGCAAAGCAATGACCTTGGAAACACTCGTGCAGACAGTCCTTACGCTCACAGGCTCCACAAGCGAGGTCCGATGGCATGCATTGCCGACCGTCGCCTATGATACTACTCTCTGTCAGGCAGATATGGAGAAAACGCTCTCCGCCTTCCCCTGGCGACCCGCACACGATTTGAATGCCGGTCTCCAGGCCACTATCGACTGGTACCGTTCCCATCCCCTCCTATGAAAAAAGCACCCAAAGCCCTCCGCGTCAGCTACGCCACCACTATTTACGGCGCCGAAGAGAAAAAAGCTGTGGCAAAAGTTCTGGCCGATCCGGGTAAAATTGTGGCCGGACCCGCTGTAGCAGCCTTCGAAAAAAAGGTGGCGACCCTCTTTGGGAAAAAAGAAGGACTGATGGTGAACTCCGGTTCGAGTGCTAACCTGATTGGACTGTCTATTCTGGATTTGCCGAAGGGTTCTGAAGTAATTACCCCTGCCCTCACTTTTTCGACAACACTGGCTCCCATTATCCAGACAGGTCTGAAGCCGGTTTTTGTGGATGTGGATTTGAATACATTCGTGGTGAATATTGAAAAACTGGAAGCGGCCATCACCCCGAAGACAAAAGCGCTGATGATTCCTTCATTGATTGGTAACCTTCCGGATCTGGAAGCACTCCAGCAGATTGCCAAAAAGCATAAGCTCGTCCTCATTGAAGATTCGTGCGATACCCTGGGTCCACGCTACGCAGGCAAGCCGACAGGTGTCTTTACGGACATGAGCACCACCAGCTTCTATGCGTCGCATATCATTACCTCTGCAGGATCGGGAGGCATGCTCTGTCTGCACGACAGCGAACTTGCCCGCAAAGCCAGAGTGACCGCGTACTGGGGCCGCCAATCGACACTGTTTGGAGCGTACGAAAAATCAGAGGAGATGAAGAAGCGTTTCAATTCCACTCTGGGAGGACAGCCCTACGATGCCAAGTTTATCTTCAGCGAAGTAGGCTACAACTTCCAGCCACTCGAACTCCAGGGTGCGTTTGGCTTGGAACAGCTCAAGCGCCTGAAGGGATTTGCCGCCATCCGCAAGAAAAACTTTGCCGCACACATGAAGTTCTTCAGTCAGTACGAAGACCTCTTCTCGCTCCCCGAAAGCTTGCCGAAGGCAGATACCGTGTGGCTCGCGTTCCCGCTCGTCCTCAAAAAAGGCGTGAAGTTCAAGCGCCTTGCGTTTGCGGAATACCTGGAAAAGAACGACATCCAGACCCGCCCGATCTTCACGGGAAATGTTCTGCGTCAGCCGGGCTTTGATCCGGTGCTGAAGGGCCGTGCCAGCGCATTCCCTGTGGCCGATACCATCATGCAGGGCGGACTCCTGATTGGTTGCCACCACGGTATCACGCAAAAGCATCTGGATTACCTCCAGTATGTCTGTACGGAATTCTTCAAGAAGTACTAAGCCTCAGGAGAATTTCTGTGCTTCCCAGTAGGAATGGAATACGCCCTTCTTTGCGAGGAGTTCTTCCAGTGTTCCCTGTTCCACGCATTTGCCGTGTTCAATGACCACAATATTATCGGCGTGCTTGATGGTGGAAAGGCGGTGGGCAATCACGATGGAGGTCTTACCCTTGGTCACTCTGTCGATGGCAGACTGGATGAGAGCTTCGGTGCGGCTGTCCAGAGAGCTAGTGGCTTCGTCCAGAATGAGAATATCGGCACCCTTCAGGAGTGCGCGGGCAATCGACATGCGCTGCTTCTCTCCACCGGACAGCTGCACACCCCTGTCCCCCACCACCGTATCCAGACCCTGCGGCAATTTGGCAACAAACTCGGAGAGCGATGCCTCTGCCACTGCATCTTCAATCTGCTTGCGGGTGACATCTTTGAAACCGTACGCAATATTTTCTGCGATCGTATCATTGAAAAGCAGCGTGTCCTGGCTCACAAGCGCCATGTGCGAGCGCAGGGAATCCAGTGTGTAGTCGCGGATATCGGTGTTGTCGATGTAGAGCATCTTCGATCCACAATCGTAGTAGCGCATGAGAATGCTCATCAGGGTGGTTTTCCCGGAACCTGTGGGGCCCACGATGGCGGTCATTTTTGATTTCTGGACAGAGAACGAAATGTCGCTCAGAACTTCCCTGCTGCCGGGATACGAAAAATGGAAATTGCGGAAATCGATCGACTTTTTGAGTCCTGTAAATTCCTTGCTGCCACCCGGAACGGTAAATTTTTCCTCATCATTGAACACCGAGAGAATCTCTGCCACAGGTCCCGAGGCATTGGCGATTTGGGAACGGAACCCGGTGAGAGTCGCAAATTTTACAGCAGAATTCATCACCAGGTAGAAGTAGACGATCATGGTGGCAGGCGTCAGGTGCGGATCGCGGATGACAAACAGAATCACGCTGAAGAGCGCCATCATGGCAACGAGTGTTTCCAGTTCATTGATGGGATTCACCATGTTGAAAAAGATGCTGCTGCGGAAGGATGTGAGTGCCAGCTGGTCACTCAGCTTCTTGTAGCGCTTCTGCTCCAGAGCCTGCGCGTTGTGTGCCAGGACAACAGGAATCATCGTCAGAATTTCGATCGATTTTTTCTGAAGGTTCTTGGCGGCGTTTGCAATCTGAGCGGAAATGAGACGGATTTTTTTCAGGACGAGCGAGACAGTCAGGTGCAGGATGACAAAAAGCGGAATTGCAAAAACAGTAAGCTGCAGCGACAACGTACACATGATGACAAAGTACACAATCACCGCAAACGCCTGACTGAGGTACCGGTCCAGTCCCAGGAGCGGATACATGGCCAGCTCTGTGAAACTGGTAAGCACCGTGTTCTGATGGCCGATCGTGGAACGGTCAAAAAAGAATTTCCCGAATGTGAGGTAGCGGGAAAAGATCTGCTTGCGCAGATGATGCGCCGTGCGATACGCCAGAAAATACATGCTGAGCATGGAGGCGTACCGGAGAATATTTTTCATGACCACCGCCACCACAAATACCGTCAGAATAAAGACGAGCACCGCCTGATCGGTGGCACTCCAGGATGCAGGAAAGTAGGACAGGATCTGCAGAGCTCTGGGGCTCTGGCGGATGAAGCTGAAATCACGGTTGAAGAGTCCCTGCACAATCGGCACCAGCAGGACAACGGATGTTCCTTCAAAGAGAGCACCGATCGCGGAAAAAAGTCCGGGGATAATAAAGTACGCCGGCTTCATTCCTGCATTGCGAAGCATCCTGAACATCTGCCGGAAATTGGACCATTCACCCATAAAAACAGTATACGGCACAGACGCAAACCACGCACGGACATCCCTAGAAGCTAAAACCTATAACCTATAAGCTACTATCATGTGCGGTATAGCGGGTTTTAGCGGCGAAAACAGGGAATGCATTGGACGTATGACCGAATGCCTCAAGCATCGCGGTCCGGACGGCAATGCCATCCTGCTGACCCATGGAGCCTCCCTTGGCCATGCGCGCCTCGCCATTCTGGACCCACGTCCTATTGGCGATCAGCCGATGTGGAACGACGCGAAGACTGCGGTGATTGTGTACAACGGAGAAATTTTTAACTACCGCAGACTGATTGCAGAAGAAAACCTGCAGTGCAAAACCGGCACCGATACCGAGGTGCTTCTGAAACTCTACGACAAGTACGGCATGGATTTCGTGCCGCGCCTGATCGGAATGTTTGCCTTTGGCATCTATAACATTCAGACACACACCTGGCACCTCGCTCGCGATGCCTCGGGCATTAAGCCGCTGTTTGTGGCCTACCCCGGAAACCGTCTGCACTTTGCATCCGAGATGCGATCGCTGATGGCGGCACTTCCCAAGAAGCCTTCGCTCAATACCACTGCCCTCTCGCAGTATCTGCGCCTGCAGTATGTTCCGGGAGCACACACATTGTGTGACGGCATTGAATCGCTGCCGCCGGGAACAATTCTGGAGTGGTCGGAAAAAAGAGAAACACGTATACATTTTGAAGCGAAAGTAGATGCAGTGAACTTTGCCTCCAAGGAAGATTTCAAAACACACTTCCCGCAGATGATGGATGACGTGGTGAAGGACCATATGATTTCGGACAAGCCAGTGGGCATTTTCCTGAGTGGCGGCATGGATTCCTCAATTGTGCTCCACCACATGGCTGCTCACGTGACGGGGCCCATCAATACATTCACCGTTCGTTTTGAAGCGACACAGGAAGAAGGTGCCAGGCGTTTCAATACCGATGCCGATCTCGCAAAAAAGACTGCAGCGCACTACGGAACCATCCACCACGAACTGCTCCTGACTGCCGATCTCTTCCGGGAATACTACGCAGAAACCGCCAAATCACTGGATCAGCCCAATGCCGATTCTGTGTCGGTGGCGCAGTTCTTACTCTCCCGCGAAGCCAAGAAACATGTGGATGTTATTCTGAATGGTGCAGGTGGCGATGAGCTCTTTGGCGGCTACCCACGGTATCGCATCGCACACATTTTACACACACTGCGCGGCATTCCCGCCCCACTGCGATCATTGATGGGGACAGTAACAGGCTATCCTCCTGATGTCCTTGGTATGCATCCGGGCGCAGCGCTGGCAGAACGCCTCCTGGCCCGATCAATTCCCGAAACAACTGCCATCACCAAAGGCGACTGGTTCAATCCGCATGCAACAACTGCACTGTTCGAAAAGCATTTCTCCCGCCTGGATCAAACCGACGCAGTCCGCGCCTTCATGGAATTCGACCGGCATCTGTGGCTGGTGGATGAATCGCTGCGACTGGCCGATGCTACAACGATGGGAAGTGGAGTCGAAGGTCGCGTGCCGTTCCTCGACCCGCGCATTATTGCCGCCTCGCACGCAACGCCCAGCAACTGGCATGTCTCCATGCGTCAGACAAAAGTACTGCTGAAGGAAACCTACCGGCACATTCTCCCCGAGCATCTCTTCACACTCGATAAAGCGAGCTTCTACCCCCCACTTGCGAAATGGATTCGTCGCGAAGCTGCCCCTCTTGTGGAGTCGATGCTGGCCCATCCGCGCATCCAGGAATATTTCGATACCAATGTTCTGCGTGACACCTTCGAGAAGCATAAAGCACATACGCAGTACGGACTGCATTCGCTCTCCTCACTCGTACAACTGAGCCATTGGTTTGATACTGTCTACGACATATGAAAATACTGCTGATCACCGATGCCCTCCCCCCTGCCGTCCTTGGTGGGTCGGGGCGTATTGTATGGGAAATTGCCACGGGATTTGCACGAAGCGGACACGATGTATCGGTGATGACGGCAGCCAAAAAAGGCTCCATGCCACCCCAGAAAGATGGAGTCACGATTCTCACGATTGAACCCAAAGGCAAGCGCTGGATGCACTACCGCAGCGTTTTTTCGAAGAAGCGCGCTGCCGATGTACTCGCACATATTGATGTCATCAAACCCGATATCATCCACGCCCATCTCATTGCCGGACAGAGCGGCTACCTATGGATTCCCGCAGCGAAGCGGCGCGGCATTCCTGTCATCGTGACATGCCACGATGTGATGAACATTGCCTACGCACGCATCCTCCCCGATTCCCGCCATGTATGGTTCCGCGATGCTATGCGTTTCCGCTGGTCGTGGAATCCGTTTAGAAATGTGATCATCCGACAGATACTGAATAGAGACTGTACTGTGCTGACTGTGAGCGATGCCCTGAAAAACCGCATGGAAGCTGAGGGATTTACGAATTTGCAGACGCTTCATAACGGGATTGATCTCTCGGATTGGACGGCGGAAAAAACAAAAGAGTCAGCCCGTACCGCATTAAACCTCCCGAAAGATGCTGTGCTCTTTTTGCTTGCAGGACGATTGGGGCCCGATAAAGGAACCGAGCCAGTTGCGGCTGCACTTCCGGCCAATGCTCATCTCGTGATTGCAGGAACTTTGCAGGAGCCGGTTTTTGATCACCTCGGAGAACGTTTGCACAAACTCCCCAGTCTCTCGGCTGAAGAAATGCGCCTGCTCTATACCGCAATCGACATCTCACTCGTGCCCTCGCTCTGTCTGGATTGCTTCCCGACCATCTGCCTGGAATCCATGGCCTGCAGCCGCCCCGTGATTGCAACCGTGATGGGAGGCGCCCGGGAATCGATTGTGGAAGGAAAGACAGGATGGATTCTGGACCCCCGCGACACGACGCTTTTTGCAAAGCGCATGCAGTGGTGTATGGATCATCCTGCGGAGCTACAAACGATGGGAAAGGCGGGACGTGAGCATATGGAACAGGAATTTTCGCAAGAATCGTTCTTACGCGCCCTTTTAGACATTTATAAAACAAAAACAGGCACGCTATAGTAGATGTATGCGCATTGTCCTCCTCGCCCCCGATCTCACAGGCCGTTCCGGCTGGAGCCGCTATGCGCTCGATTTGGGAAAGGCGCTGCACGAACAGGGTCACGAGATCCACTGCATTGTGGCAAAGGCGAGCAATCAAACATGGTGCACCGAACACGCATTCCTGCGTCAGCCGACTACGTACTTAAATAGTGGGCTCCTCCGGAAGTTCGACGCATGGCGCGTGAAGCGACTCACCAGGAAGATTCAGCCCGACATTATTCACGTAATGGCCGAGCCCTACGCTCTCCTCTTTGCTGTTCGGAAAAGTTACCCGCGCCGGCTCTGCATGACGATTCACGGAACATACGCCATCCTGCCTCTGCTCCACGGACGCAAAACAAAGTTCCTGTTTGAAAAAGCCTACATGCGCTGCGCCGCAGTTATTTCCGTGTCCGAATTCACAAAAAATTATTTGAATAAACACGATACCGCACTGTATCGGGAAATCACCAAAAACAAGCCGCTGCATGTACTCCCAAACGCAATCGATCTGTCGCGCTTCCCGTATGTCGAGAAAAAAACGTCCAGTCCCATGAAGCGCATCATGAGTGTGAGTGCGGTGAAATCCAAAAAGGGATATTCAACGTCGGTGGAAGCCATCAGCTTATTCCTGCAGAAAAACCCGATCCCCCTCCGCTACGATATTTTTGGCACACTCAATATGGCGGGTGAGTATTTGGCCACTCTCAAAAATCAGATTGAGGAACTGGGCCTGACTGAAAACGTGATCTTCCATGGCTCAGTCGACGACGACACGCTCCGGAAGGCCTATGCCGAAGCGGATCTCTTCCTGCTCCCCTCCCTCCACGAAGGCGATCACTTCGAAGGATTCGGGCTCGTCTTCCTGGAAGCCAATGCCTACGGAGTGCCTGTCATTGGAAGCCTGACCGGTGGTGTCCCTGAAGCCATCTCGGAACAGAAGAGCGGCTACATTTGCGATCCCTACGACGCCCACGAAATTGCG
>CAYRQG010000026.1:1093-11207 GCA_964426345.1 uncultured Candidatus Peribacteria bacterium | reverse complement strand
GGACGATCTCGGGATCGAACCGAGGACCTTACGAATGTGAATCGTACGCTCTAACCAGCTGAGCTAATCGTCAAAATGGGGTTGTAGCCTACACAAAATGCGAACAGCGATCAATCTCCCTCTGCAACAAAACTCCTGTGTCGCATGCGACACAGGAGGTAATGACCAATGGCTCTTCCCTGCAAATGCAGAGACAGAATTGGATTTAGAGACACCAAAAACAGACAAAAGCGACTGCTGTAGGGGGAAGTGCAGCTAGGAGCAATCCCCCCGGACTAATGCCCGTCTGATATTTTTCCTGAAAGCTGGAACTTAAAACTGAGTAGCCGGCGGGATTGGGCGCGTTTGCAATAACCGTCAATCCCCCGCCTGTGACAGCTCCTGCCACCAGGGCGTATTTCATCCCTTCCGACAGTCCTTCCACTTTCGATCCCAAATACGTCAGCGCCGCATTGTCGGTCACTGCAGTTAAGGCTGTACAACCGACATATAATGGCAACTCTGAGAGTGACGCCAATAGCGGCTGCAGCCACCATTGTTGGAGTCCCCCCAGTGTCACCAGACCTGCCAAAAAGCCTCCGACGAGTAACGATTCTCGAAGCTTTAATGGCTCCTGGAATTCTGTAGTAACTGCACAGAAGCCCAGAAACATAATAAATCCTCCGAAAAACACATCGCTGTGATGACTCGTGAAGACCACGAAGGCCATCGCAGCCAGGTGCACTGCTTTTACCCACAGAGGTACCGTGAGTTGCGAACCATTTTTCTCTGCATCATCAAACACAGTTTCCATGTGTCTGGTCTGCAATTCCTTTCTAAAAAACAGAACAACGGCCAGAGCATTAATACCAACTGCCAGTATGGCCTTCCATCCAAAATGGAAAAACATAAAAGACGTCGTCCAGTTCCAGGTCTTTGCAACCATGAGGACCGGAGGCGCGGCAAAGTTTGTGAGCACACCACCGATTGAAACATTGACGAACAAGGTTCCCAAAATTGAATACATCAATTTTTTGCTTATACCCCGGTCGTAAAATTCCTTCTTCAATACCATGGCGGTGACAGTCATAGCCGCAGGTTCTGTGACAAATGAACCGAGTAGCGGCCCCACAAAAAGTGCACTGAACAAAAAAGCCTGTGCTTCTTCAAGAGGAGTGACCATTTGTAAAAGCTTGCCAACAAAGCGGATCACTCCATCGACCACTTCAATAACCGGTCGGGTTGCAGCAATCGCCATAATCACAAAGACAAACTTCGGCTCCGTATAGTCGAGTCCTTCAATATACGTCACTCCCTGGTTCCATCCTCCAAGTGATGCGATTGCCGCAAACAACGCTGCTGCCCACAAGAGAAAAACCGCCTCCGTTTCACCGAGTAAATGTAAAACATTTTCCTGAATACTGCCTTCCGGGTAGTGATGTGCCCATGTCTGAAACTTGCCCACCAGAAATGTATGCAACACTGCAAGGGCGAAAAGTGCCGTCGCAAGTTGCTGCAAACTGTTGCTGATTGGCGCGGGTTCTGTTGCATGGGGCCCTGCATCAGCAGATGCAAAAAGAGTCACCCTGCTGCAGAACACAATCACTGATGTCACACCAAAAATTTTCATACGTTCCCCTCACCCAATGCTGCCAAAGGCCGATGTCTCTTGTACGGAACACCCGCAAAGAGGAGATATCAAATAACATTTTTATGAAAAAATATCAAGTCTCCTCAGTCTCTTCGCTTTTTTCCTTAAAGCATGCTCTTCGCAAACTCCGTATCGGTCATAATTCTGCTTTCTTCGGGCAGAATCTGATTCAGATACTTGCTGTTCGGCTTCAGGTTGTACGGAGTCTCTGCAGGGCTGCTCATCATTTCGAATGCAAGCTGGCAGATGCGCATACCCGGGTAGAGGGCAACAGGCATACGGTTGAGGTTGCTGATTTCGAGTGTGATGGTTCCGGAGAATCCCGGGTCCACAAATCCTGCAGTGGAGTGGACGATGATACCAAGACGACCAAGGGAGCTGCGGCCTTCGACACGCACAACCAAATCATCGGGGACAGTGATACTTTCCATGGTGACTCCTAGCACGAATTCCCCCGGCTGCACGATGAATGACTCTCCATCGGGGATGGTGATCATGCGCATGCGACCAGCGAAGGTTTCAGGGTTCTTGGGATCGAGGATCGCGAATTTGCTGTGTTCGTACAGCTTGAAGGAATTACCCAGGCGCAGATCCATAGAGCTGGCATGGATGTGGCGGAAGAGTTCAGGCTGTGCGGAATCAATTTTCACACGTCCGGATTCAATGGCCTTTTTAATGTCGCGATCAGATAAAATCATAAGAAAGAGGGAGAAATCGGTCATAGCTTATCGCTTCTCGCCTATCGCTCATAGAGCATTTCTAGTGGCTTGGACTGTTATCCCACACTATATATTGTGCCCGGAATACTTGAGTTGGGTATAGAGAACAGTCAGAATACGCCTCACATCATGGCATCACCCATCTCATCCCCCGGCCAGTACTCTGAGGCAGATTTGCAGGAGGCAAGCCGCAGTGAATTCAACGAAGCCGCACGCGAGCGGGAGTTTGCGGATTTGGCCTCACAACTCGACGATGCCACGCGCGGCAGCAATCAGTATCTGCGCGAATCAACAGCAAAGAAATGGTTTGCAGAGGCGCTGAAGGAAGAAGATCCGCGGCAGTACTTCAAACAAAATATTCTTCCGCGGATGACGTACTGGAAGCAGATCCGCACGGATTTTGATGATGTCTCGAAGAAGCTCGACGGCTGTATCACCCCGGACGACTTTGATGTCCTGCAACCCGAGGCGTTCTGGAAACTCGATCCTGAGGAACGTGAACGCTACATCGACAAGGCGCGCGATGTCATTCGCAAGAGCAAAACATTTAAAGAGCGTTATGCAAAAATTGCAGATCAGGTACGTGCATATACCCGCGTCACGTTTGATGAACTACATTCGGCATCCGCCAAAGAAACCCGTGAACTGCTGGATGGATTAAAATTTATAAAAACCGAAAATGATCTGGAGGGATGGGAGGATTATACAAATGGACTGATGAAGCAGCAGTTGGCATCTGCACGCAGATTGTACTATGAACAACTGATGGACCCTTTGCTGGGCCTCTTAAAAGATAAGGTGATTTCCACACGTGTTGTAAAAGAGATGCAGGAAAAGTTCTGGGATTCCAATGTCGGATACAAGGCAAAAGAATCCTATATTTTGAAAATGCTTCCGACACGTATCGAAAAATGGAAAAAGGTGAAAGAAGATCGCGATGCGCTCATCAAAAAGAATCCAACACTGAAGCAAATGCTCAAAGGCAAAGTGAAGGATCTGGATAATTTCATGGATGAAACAGCATTCCTGAACATGAAGTACCCGAAGCGCAAATCGGTGACCGATGAAATTGCTGCGGTGCTCAGTGCACAGGAAAACGGCATGGAATATCTGCTCAATGACGTGCGCGCATCGCTCATGAGTTTCGCCCAGGACGGACGTATGCACCCTTCGACAGTAGGAACCTGGATGAAGCGCATCTTTACAAAAAACGCGACAGTGGATGGCGTGAAGGAGTATTGGCTTACAACCGTAGAACCCAATGCCGCACGCTGGCTGAAGGCGCGTCAGAATTTCGACAAGCTCAACGGAGAAATTACCGAAAAGGGCGTACCTCGCGGCCTGCACCGGCTCACACACAATCAGTTCCTGCTCCTCGAATACGATCAGCGTATTGCGTATCTGGAAGAAGTGGAGTCACGGCTCGATAGTGATCCCAACGCAGACGGAAAGCTCGCATCGCTCACGCTCCGTGTCCGCCACGGCTTCGATACCGACGACTGGGAAGGTGCGGGGGAGGCATTGAAGCAGGCACGCGCGATCGCCCCCAATGATAAAGCCGTAAAATCAATGACGAACTATCTGCGCACACACCGCCCGAAAGTATCGGAGGAAAAGAAGGAAGATCCGGACCCGCAGAAAATCCTGGAGGAATTGCGCGACATTGTCGGCCATGTGCCGGGTATGCTCCGGAAAATTTATCTGGAAGCCATGAAGCGCGGACCTGAAGAATTTGCAGCAGTACTCACGACTGCCTATAACCTCGTGTGGGTGCACGAACACCGCTACAGCAATCCGCTGATGGATCAGAAAAATGCCGAGAGTGAACACCACAAAGCACAGACCGAAAACTACATCAATAACGGTCACAGCCGGAAGCTTGAGCACAATATTCTGGAAGGAGACACAGCCCACCGCGGTGCCATCCGCGACGATTGTACAAAAGCACAGGTCGCACACGTGGGCGATGAAGCTGGTTGTGCGGTATTTGTGGATAAATGCGCACAGAACAAAGACAACGAGAAATTCCGTTACTGGACCACGCTCCACACCAAAGACATCACCTACGAACAGCACCGCATGGTGGTCCGTAACTTCAACTACAAACTGAAAACCGGCATGCGGACGCTCGCAAAAATGGGATACACATTCACCGAAGCCGGAAGCCTGGAAAGAAAGAACGGCTCCACCGTGCCGTCCGCTAAGCAGGAAACTGCAAAAAAGACACACGCTCCGGCCTTTACAACGGCTGCATAAGCAAAAAGGCATATTGCGCCAATACCGTCTATTCGTCTAGAATGGAACCGTTTTTCCGCATCCCCCCGCTATGAAACACGCATCCCCCCTCGTCCTGATTCCCCTCCTCTTCCTTGCTGCCTGTGCATCGAACACTGCTTCATCAGGCGCCACGCTGGATGAGAATCTGAAAAACCCTCTCTTCGCGCAGCGTTACTACGAAGATCTCACCGAACAAATGGTCACACTCGAACTGAGAAACGACCCGATCCTGAAAGACGCCTCCAAGAAAGCAATCATTGAACGTACGCGCACGCAGAGCACCAAGTATGCACATGATGCATTGACCCTGCGCCAAACTGGACTCAACGGCACAATGCAGAGCGACAAAGATCTGGCACTCGGCAGCGTCACACTGGTCAATAATACCCTCTTCTTCGGAACCGATTTCATTGCCACTCCGGGTCCATCCCTGCATGTGTACGTGTCGACTCTGGTCGATCCGCGCAGCGAACGTTTCCCGGATAGCTCCGCAGTCGATCTCGGCGTGCTGCATTCTGCATATGGTGCACAGGGATTCCCGCTGCCACAGTCCTCTTCCCAAACAACGTACCGCTCAGTTGCACTGCGCGATAACGCGTTGGGAACAATCTATGCTTTTGCACAGTTAGCCGGCCAATAAGCTTAAAGCTTACTTCCTGCTGACCCTGCTGCAGCCTGAATAGCTGCACCGATATCGGCAATCGTGCTTGGGACTATGGTACCGTTTACGAAGAAGGTCGGCGTACCGCCTACACCGAGTGCCTTACCGGCATCGTATTCGGCCATGATGGCTTTACGCTTGATGTGCGAATTGCGGCAGCGGTTGAAGAGATCCATATCGAGTCCGAGCTGCTTTCCCCATTCGCCAATCTGGCTGGGGCTCAGCTTGTCCTGGTTCACGTAATTGATATCCACAAATTCCCAGAACTTTCCCTGATCCGCCGCACACTCGCTGGCTTCCGCAGCCTGCATGGCATACGGATGGAGCGACGTAAGCGGGAACTGACGGAATTCAAAACGAATTTGTGATGCGTACTGTTCCAGGAGTGGAGTAACCACCAGTGAGTAGGCACCTTTGCAGGCAGGACACTGGAGATCACCGTATTCCACAACGGTAACAGCAGCGTTGCCGTTGGTCTTGGGATGAAATGTTTTTGACGATGTAGCCGAGAGACCCGTGGTATCAACGCACGCGGTCAGCGCAAGAAGGGCTACGGAGACAGTGGAGAGGAGGAGGGGGTGTTTCATAGTGGCAGCAGGATGACAGGAGATGGGAATTGATGCAAACAGTTACACAAAAATACGACATTCTCCCCTACCCGAACCCGACACCGAACCCTATACTTCTTGCCTATGTCTTTATACCGTCAATACCGCCCCAAAACCTTCGCCGATGTGGCAGGACAAAGCCCCATTGTGGATACGCTCAATCAGGCAGTCGCTCAGGACAAACTGTCCCATGCGTATTTGTTTGCCGGTATCCGCGGAACAGGAAAGACATCGATTGCACGCATCCTTGCAAAAGAACTGTTGACTCGCGGTATTGAAGATGACGTTCTCAAGAAGAATATCATTCAGGCAATTGAAGAAGGAAATCTGGTCGATCTGATTGAAATTGATGCCGCCAGTAACCGCGGTATTGATGACATCCGCAGCCTCCTGGAAAAAATCCAGTTCACACCGGTGGTAGCCAAGGCCAAGGTCTACATCATCGATGAAGTCCATATGCTCACACGCGAAGCATTCAATGCGCTCTTAAAAACGCTGGAAGAACCACCTGCCTACGCATACTTCATTCTGGCCACGACCGAACTCCACAAAATCCCCGCCACCATCCAGTCGCGCTGCCAGCGCTTCCTCTTCCGCCAGATCCGCGAGGAAGACGTGATCGGTCGTCTGCAGTTTATTGCCGATGCGGAAAAAATCTCGATTGAACATGCAGCCCTCAAAGCCATTGCCCACCACAGCGGAGGCAGTATGCGCGATGCCATCTCCCTGCTCGATCAGCTCCGCTCCCTCACCACAGAAATCACGATGCAGGATGTGAAAGAGCGCATCGGAGAATCCGGACATGAGTACGTGGAACAATTGCTCGATGCCATTACAAAGGGAGATAGAAGCACGATTGTGACAATTGTCCGCAGTATGGAAGAAACAGCAGTGCCCTTTGAAAACGTAACACGCCTGCTCCTGGAAGAAGTGCGCAATCGTCTGCACACAGCCGTGAACGAGAAAAAAGACACCACGCAGTTCGTGCGCATGCTCGATGCCTTCATGGATACCATCCGCGATTTGCGTATTGCCCCGGTCCCGGGATTGGTTTTGGAATCGACACTTCTCTCTTTGACTCAGCCAGCAGTAGCTGCAGCCACACCTGCACCCGTTGCAGTCGCTACTCCCAAACCAGCACCAGTCACTGTTGCCACGCCCCAATCTCAACCTCAATCCACCCCCGTCATCGAGAAAAAAGAAGAGGTACCTGCACCTGCAGCAGCGAAACCCGAACCCCAACCCGCACCCGTCACAGAGAACAGTTCACAGGTAACCGATAACAAGGCAGTTGATTTACAGGCCATCAAAGCCGTCTGGCCGCAGATTGTTGCCAAAGCAGAACCACCCTTCGTCCGCATGTCCTTAAAAGACGGCCACCTGCATGCAGTGGAAGGAAACAATGTAGTGGTCGCATTCGGCTCCACGTTCCACCGCGACAAAGCATCGTCGCCCGAAGGCGCCCGCAGTGTAGATGACGCCCTGCAGACACACTTCAAGATTCCGCTGCGCCTCAAGTGCGTGCTCGAAAGTGATGTCCACGGCAAAGGCCCGCAACCCACCATAGAATCCGTAAACTTAGTGGAAGCAGCCGCCGACATTTTCTAAATCTAAAACCTATCACCTATCACCTAAAAGCTAGATATGCATATCCGAGACGAAAAAGAACTAACCCGCACGCGCATTGCCGAACGCGCGAAGCGCCTCACGGAAAAAGAGCGTCAGGCGGAGAGTCGCAGCATTTCCCGGCGCGTGCTTGAAAACCTGCCGGAAGGAACAGAACACCTGACAGTCTGTGCGTACTACCCGATGGCAACCGAAGCAGATATCCGGCCGGCAATCGAGGAACTCCTCAAGCGCGGCCACCGCGTTTTCATGCCCCGGTTCACACGCGTCCATTTCGAATTCCGCGAAATCACCGCACTGGATGATTTGATCCCCGGCACATTCGGCTTACAAGAACCACTCGCAAGTAATCCGCCTCTGGCCATACACGATGTCTCGATCGTCCTGATTCCCGCTGTAGGATTCGACAGAAGCGGCCACAGACTCGGACGGGGCAATGGCGGCTACGACCGCTTCCTGAAAGAATTGCGTGCAGCCAATCCGCAAGCCCGGGTCTGGGGCATGGCACTCGAACATCAACTCACTGATGCAGTGCCTATGGAACCACACGACGAAAAAGTGGATGCCATCATGACCGCACATCAGATGATCCTCTGTTCACCCGAACAAAAAACCGACCATCACTCCTGATGATCGGTTTTTAAAAAATACGTGGGAAATTATTTTGTGGTTGCTGCTGTCTCGGCAATTCTGCGGAGCAGTGCGAGGCCATCCACCACTTCCTGTACCGGCTTACTCACGGCGGCAATCACGATGTCATCAACATCGCTGTAGAGCTTCTTGGCGTTTTCGTCTGGCGGCCAGATGACTGCCTGCGGGTGCACGTGCGTGAAAGTGGTAACTGCTTCGTTGGCAATCTTCTCTGTTGCGGTAAATTTGGCAACCTTTGCAAGGGCAGCCACTTCGTTGTCCTTGAGGGTCAGAATCAGGCTTTCGGGGTATGCTGTCCCGTTATCCGGTCGTCCGACACCCACCATATACACAGACACCAGTCCGGACGGACTCTTTACAACACCGCACTGCATCGGCTTGTCGGTATCAACAGGGAGATACGCACCGGACCCACGGATGGGATCACACTTCATGGTAGCGAGGACCGCTTTCTTTGCATCGGTGGTAACCATCCAATCACGCGGGTTCGTAGGAACGTGATCGTAGGCAATCGTGAAGCTCACTGTTCCCTTGAGAGGATCAGCAGCCTGCTTCGAGTGCACCGGATACATGAAGCTTAAGTTCAGCGTGGAACTTGTCACAGTTTTCCAGGTGACTTTATCCATGCTGAGGTAATAAAAGCCGAGAGCGACCACCACAATGATGGCAAGAGGGAGGAGTTTTTTCATAGTGAATGAAGTGTAGCAATTTTCCGGATGACAACAACAATCTCACTCGATATGCTCGACACATGACACATTTAGAAGCGCTATCAATCACCGATCCCACTATCCGCGATCTCATCCTTCAGGAAGAGCAGCGTCAGCAGGATACGATCCGTCTGATTCCGTCGGAGAACTACGCATCGAAGGCGGTACTGGAAGCGTCTGGCAGTGTGCTCACGAATATTTATTCGGAAGGATATCCTGGAAAGCGCTACTACGAAGGTCAGCAAATTATTGATCAGGTGGAGCAGCTTGCGATTGATCGAGTAAAAAATGTATTCGGAGTGGAGCACGCAAACGTGCAGCCGTATTCCGGAAGCCCGGCCAATATGGCGGTGTATCACGCGGTGCTGGAACACGGCGATACGATCATGGGACTCGCTCTCCCTCACGGCGGACACCTCACGCACGGATGGAAAGTGAACTTCTCGGGAAAGACCTATCACTCAGTGCCCTATGAATTGGATCCGGAAACCGAACGCCTCAACTACGACAAGATTTGGGAACAAGCACGCGAGGTGAAGCCAAAAATGATCATTGCCGGCTACACCGCGTATCCGCGCATCATCGATTTCGCAAAATTCCGCGAGATCTGCGATGACGTTGGCGCCATTTTCCACGCCGATATCTCCCATATTACCGGACTGATTGTGGGCGGCGTGCACCCGAGCCCCTTCCCTATGGCCGACACCGGTATTTCCACGTCGCACAAATCACTGCGCGGTCCCCGCGGTGCATTCATTCTTTCAAAGGAAAAGTATGCACAGGCCATCGACAAGGCAATCATGCCGGGACTCCAGGGCGGCCCGCACAATAACACGACTGCCGGTATTGCCGTGGCACTCCACGAATCGCAGCAGCCGTCGTTCAAAGTGTACGCAGAGCAGATTGTGAAAAACGCGAAGGCACTTGCAGAGCATCTGAATGGACACGGTTTCCGCCTGGTGACAGGAGGAACCGATAACCACCTGATTCTGTTCGAAACCCAGAAGAGCAAGGGCATCCCCGGACGCGATGCCGCCAAGGCACTCGACAAAGCCGGCATTACCGCCAACTGCAACACTGTTCCCTTCGATACGAACTCCCCTTTCAATCCCGCAGGCGTACGCATTGGCACGCCGTCCATTACCTCGCGCGGTATGACGGAAATGGATATGAAACGGATTGCAGACTGGATGAACGAAGTGATGATGAACGCTGCAGACGAGACAATCCTA
>CAYRQG010000026.1:0-1083 GCA_964426345.1 uncultured Candidatus Peribacteria bacterium | reverse complement strand
GGCAAGACTCGCACGCATCAAAGAAGAGGTTCGCGAATTCTGTCAGTCATTCCCCTGTCCGGGAATCACAGTCTGAAGAGCATCACTGCTGTCTTATTCCGCTTTGCAGAGATAACAGCCATCAAACTGCCGGCTGTTTCCGTCGTCGCAGGTTTCACCGGTTTCCACAACACCATTGCCACAAAACGCAGGGACCGCGCACACACTCGGGCTGCCGGTGCATTTGAAGCCGAATTCATCTTTGCAGAGCGACGAACAACCATCTTCAGAGAGTGTATTGCCATCATCGCACCGTTCATTGGCAGCTACCACGCCATCGCCGCACGTCGACCAGCACTTGGAGGGCTGACCTGTGGAACACTCGAATCCTGTTTCTACAGCACATGTAGCCGAACAACCGTCTCCCGCGGTCAGATTTTTGTCGTCACATAACTCCGTACCCGTCACAAGACCATCTCCGCATCCTGCCTTGATGGCAGCAAACGGAGCAGAGCTGACTGTAGCGCGTGATGTGAGGGAACCTGTGCCATGTCTGCGCTTGCTGATAACGGGAGCAACAGCATGTGTCAGCGAAGATGATGCACCTTTGCGGGTCATTGCACGCTTGAGTGCAGTGGACAGGCTTCCCACGCTGGATGACGACGCAGTCGTCACACGCTTTCCCGGCAGCAGATAGGCTTCCACTGCCGAACCTTGTGTGACGAGCACCTGCTGGAGCAGCGTGAGAGACAGTACGGCAAACATCACCTGGAGCACGGAATAACGGCGAAACGTCTGTGCACGGACCATAGGAAGGCTGGGAAGGAAATGTGATTACTCCGCAGAAAGATGCCGGCGACGCGGACTCAGACTGGCAGAGGAAGATGCTGCTGCCGATACAGGTGCAGAGACAACTGTCTCTCTGTCCGCACTGGCAGATGACACCGATTCTACCACGATGCTTTCGCTGGATGAACTGAGAACAATTTTCGTACAGACACTCGGCTCGCCGGCGCATGCAAAATAGTGATCAACCTGACAGGCTGCGTTGCAGCCGTCGTAATCGCCGCTGTTGGCGTCATCGCACTGTTCACCGTATTCAAT
>CAYRQG010000025.1:5191-11234 GCA_964426345.1 uncultured Candidatus Peribacteria bacterium | reverse complement strand
GGACCGGGCGGGACTTGAACCCGCGACCAATTGCTTAAGAGGCAACTGCTCTACCGACTGAGCTACCGATCCATATGTGACGTTTGGGGCAGCTACACTCACACAACCGAGTTCATTCTTTTCTGACCGCCTCCGGCGGTGCGACTGAGCTACCGATCCATGATGTGAAAATGGCCGAACCAAGTAATCGGACCGCGATAGGATAGCAAAACTGCTACTCCGCGCAAAGCTTCTTTATAAGACCTTCCGCGCATGCGCCGTTTCCGGATTGTCCTTGGAAGGCACCAGAATCGCGATAGGCAGGCCATCGGCCCAGGCAATGGTATCCGGAGCTACCAGGAGGGGAATTTTCTTTCCCAGGGAAATGGCAGCGGCTTGCGTGGCATCCAACTCAATAGACGGGAAATCCTTCAGGATATCTTTCAGTGGCATCACATCGGTCCAGGCTGCAGCCTCGGGCTTCACCGCATTTTCAATACTCCAATTACCCACTTTCGTTCTGCGCAGCCCGCTCAAGTATCCGCCGCAGCGCAGCAGCTGTCCCAGGTCATTGGCCAGAGAACGGATGTACGTTCCCGATCCACATGCGATGCGCAGTTTCAGGTTTGGATACTCATAAGACAAAATCTCACAGGCTGTTACATCCACGGTGCGTTCCGGCATCACAAATTCTTTTCCCTGTCGCGCGAGATCGTAGGCGCGCTGACCATCAATGTGCACGGCAGAAAATGCAGGAGGTTCCTGGGTAATGCGACCTACGAAGCGCTCTTCAATCATGCGGCGCACGGCAATGTGATCGGGTTCCGGAACTCCGGGTTTACGTTCCACTACTTCGATTGTTCCTTCACGATCGTACGTGGTGCTGACGGCACCGAACAAAATATCGGCGTGATATTCTTTGGTGAGGTGATTGAAAAATTCGATTACTTTCAGCGCCTTGGCACCCACTGCAATCACCATTAAACCGGACGCTGCAGGGTCGAGCGTACCGATGTGACCAGCTTTGGATTCGGGCAAAGCCTTGCGCACTATTTGCACAGTGTCATGACTCGTGGGGCCGACTGGTTTATCGATCAGGATGAAGCCGTGACGCATGGCAGGAGCCTACGGAAATGGCCGTAGAAAGGCAATCTCATCTGTTTTCCGAACCCCGAGAAACGCTTATTCTGTAGGCTTTACAATCGATTTCATCAATTCCTGAATGCGGGCCTGTCCGAGCTTCTTTTCGTCTGCAGAGAGCTTCTCCTGTACGGAGGCCACTACCCCTGCAGCTTTGGGGTCGCCCGCGGCAGCGGCAATGGAGAACCAGGCGTAGGCATCTACGTTATTCGCCTTGGTTCCGTTGCCCTTGGCGTACATGACGGCAAGGTTGTAGGCAGCATCGGGGAAGCCCTGGTTGGCGGCTTTCTGGAAGAGGGAGAGTGCCTTTGCGTAGTCCTGTTTCACACCCTGGCCGTTGTAGTACATCACGCCCAGGTTATACTGCGCGTGATCGTTTCCTTTGTCTGCAGCTTTCTCGAAGTACTGGCGTGCTTTGGTGTAGTCCTGCGGGACATCTTTCCCATCGTAGTACGTGATTCCCAGATTGAAGAGCGCCTTCAAATCACCCTGATCCGCCGCTTTCTTCAGCCACGAGATTCCTTTCTCCACGTCTTTCGGAACACCGGCTCCTTCCAAATACGAGGTACCCAGATTGAACTGTGCCTCTGCAATGCCGGAACCTGCGAGCGCTTCAATTTGCTGCAGTGTCATGACAGGCTGGCTGCTGTTTTGGGTGGCACCGGATCCGGTGGGTACAGGGGGGAGTGTCGACTTGCCGCACGCAGCAAGAAGAACGGTCAGAGACAAAACGGGAAGAGCAAAAGAGAAACGCATAGGCCGGCATGGTACCGTGACTCCTGCAAAGTTTCAATTAATGCGTTGTTGTTGCTACCGGAGGGTTAATGAGTTCGTGCATAATGCGCATACCCGGGACTCCCGCGTACTTGGTCATGACAGAGTGGGGGATACCCTTGTAGTACGTTGCAACGAGTGGCTTTTCGACTGTCTTGCCATCGGCGTACTTCACGGTATACACCCAACCGATTTGATCTTTTCCAAGAGGACTCAGTGCAGAGGCACGGGGCTTGGTGTTGAAGAAGTACGGACCATCAAGATTGACCTCGCGGTTATCGGATGTGCCGTAGAAGTTCACAGTCACCTGATCGCCGTGGGTATAGGCCTGGATCAGAATCGTGCTGGTAGAATCGTTCTTAAAGCGCATGTCGTGCACACCCGGGAAGATGGTGGCATCGAGTCCGGCACCGAACGGTTCGTAGTGGGGAACCCACATACTGTGATTTCTCTTTTCGAGGATAGGGAATCCTGCAAGGAGTGCTGCACGGAAGACGGTTGTAGCAGCCTGGCAGATACCCGCACCGGGAGTGAGGGCAGCGCCGCCTCCGAAGAGGCCGAGACCTTCCTTCCATCCTTTATCGAGCGTGACAGGACCACCAAGCGTATCAACAAAGGAGAAACTCTCGCCGGGCTTCACAATAATATTATTGATACGTTCCTCCACAGCTTTGTGGACATTCCACACACGTTCGTCGGGGGAATCGGAGTAATCGGATTCACCGGATGAAAGCAGCTGCAAATTCTTTTTAATACCATTCATGGACAGCGTGACATCGCCTTTCTGGAATGGTGCCTGCAATGCAACAGTCTTCTTTCCTTCTTCAAGAGCAGTAGCAATGGTGTGGGCCACAGTGCGGCTGCTATACAAATAGCCATCGCGTGCAATCGGGAGACCCTTGGCACGAGTAACCTTGCCGTCACTTTCCATCTCGGAAATCCAAATGGAGGTGACAGAATTCTGTCCTTCAAACGCACGCTTGTTGATGAGATCCGCCAGCATGTTCTCGTCCACTCCGTAGGACGCCGCAGACCACTGGGTATCGAGCGCGACAAGTTCCGGATGATCCGCTACAGAGACTGTCCAGGTAGCGGCGGGAGCGGCGGAATTTTTGGTATCGGTTGTGGTGATGGTGACAGATGCTTTCATCAGCTCTTCTTTCTTCTCCAGCGCATGGGCGAGTGTAGTAACACTCGGAACCATGCTGCCGCTTTCGGCGAGTTTCTTCTGCAATTCCTGTGCCTCCGGAAGGACTGCAGATGATCCTGAGTAGGAAAGGACAGGTTCGTCACCAGCAGCGGAATGCAGCGATTCCACAGTGTGTGTCAGCACGACATAATTTGACACAGCAAGAAGAATGGCGACTCCTGTTAATGACCCTATAGAAGCTCCATTGAGCAATTTGGTGTATGTTTTTATCATTTGATTGTATTATATACTATTTTTATATTATTTGCAAGTGTGTTCGCTGAGGCACAAAAAAGGACCCCTATTCGGAGTCCTTTCTTCTGTAATACAAGAGGGGATTAACGCAGTCTGCGCTGAGCTGCCATACCTGCAAAGGCGAGGGGAGCAGTCATCAGGGTGAAGAGGAGATCGAATGCGCCACCGGTAGCAGGAAGGTTCACAAGAACGTCTGCTGTGGTGACAGTCACTCTATCGCTCAAAGTAGAATCTCCAACGTCGTTTCCGCTCAGACTGGCAACGTTTGTAATAGACGCACCGTTCGGAAGAGTCTTGGAGACGCGCATTGCGTAGGTCATCTTCCAAACCTGACCCGGCTGGAGAGCCGGCACCTTCCACTGAATGCGGTTGTCACCGATCAGTGTTCCACCGTTCAGATCGATAGCAGAGAGCTGCGCAGGATCGAAGCGAACAGAGACGGTTGCATCTTTAATGGTGTTCAGAAGAACGTTCTGGACGGTAAGCGTGTAGTGGATGGTGCCACCGCGGACAACGTTCACGGCATCAGACACGTTCGTGAAGAGAGGGTTGCGACCGTTTGTGGGGCGGGAAGAAGACGAAATTGAGCGGGAAGAACTATTGAGCTGTGTGGATGTCATGAACACAGGATCACCCTTGAGGGACTTGGCAACAGTGGTATCGGTTGCGGTCAGTCCAAGAACGTGGGCAACAACGCGGGCTGCAGTGTACGGGCTCACACGCTTGCGCATGGCTGCCGTAAAGGTAAATGTGCGTGTTTCACCAGCTTTGAAGGTAACATCCTTCCAAATCACTGTCGGGTAGTTGATGACAGCGCTTGGGGAAGAGGAATCGATAGTACTGAGTCCGGAGACAACAGCAGAGACATCCGTAGTAACAGTCGATGCTGCAGTGTTTTTAACAGTCAGGACGTAGGAAAGGTTCTGGCCGGGGTACACGCTATCGCGGTTATCCGTAATTGAGAGGCGGAAACTATCATTTGCAGAACCGCTGCGAACTGTGGTTGTATCGGAAGCTTCTACGGAATCCACCTGAGCGGTAGCTGTAAGGATTGTGTCCAAAGGAGTGTTTGCAGCGAGTGTGACCTGAGCGAGGAGAATCTTCTCTTCACCTTCCACCAAACGGACGCGATCCCAAATCACCCGGTTTCCAAGCACTCTGGCTCCACCATCGGGGTTCACCGATGTCACGTAGCTCGGCAGGTTCAGCACAACGTTCGATGTGCGAACGGTGCCTGCATTCTGCGTCACTTTCACGACGTAGCGGAGGCTGCCTCCTGCGGCGACTGTATCTTTGCCATCGCTGACAGAGATCGTTGCGCGGGCATTGTTGTGGTTATAATTGGTGTCAGCGGCAGCTGCACCTGTTGTAGCAACAACGAGTGTAGTGACGGCAACGGTCGCGAATGAGCGACGGAACGAGGAGAACAGCTTTTCCACGGGTGGGGTGGGGTATGAATAAGAAAGGAGAGTATTAAACCATTGTTTTTTACTGATGTAAAGACTTTGTGTAAAATAAGGCTATGAGCCGATTCAATGTACTATAAAAGACTTATCTGTCGACCGGACACGCCTTGCACTATCTAAAAAGCAGGTTCTATGCTACAATGATCGGATCTGTCCGAAGCCAAAAAATAGGGCGTTTTCCGGGAAAGTACAGTGAATGACGTTTTTACGAATACTGAAATGGGCAGTTCGACTGCGCTCACTGTCATTCGACTCTTTCACGAAAAATGCTGAATGGCCCGAGCGAAGCGAAGGACCATGAGTGAGCCCTCTCGCGTAGCGATGGGCGAATCGAATGGTGGCCAGGGCCAGGATCGAACTGGCGACACCTCGCTCTTCAGGCGAGTGCTCTACCACTGAGCTACCTGGCCAAAGGTATCTTTCGTCTGTGTGGTTAGCCGGGAGACTATACCAAAGCAAAGACCGGCAGAGAAGGGGGTATTTTGCACAAAAAACTGCAATCAAAAGAAAAAGTAGAAAGACTTTGTAAGGAGGCAGGACACAGCCTGTCTTTATGTATGCAACCGTGCACGATTGCGCTACTCCTTACTTCTTTTCCCACCCACACCTATGGAACCGAAGAACAACGACACCCAGCGTGGTAGTAACCAGCAGCAACAGCAGGACGACACATCAACGAGCAGCGACCGCAGTGATTCAAGCCGCGGCAGCAGCAGCTCTTCCCAGTCTGATTCCAGTTTTAAGGGAAATCGGTGATCGAACGGGGGTTAGGGGTGGGCAAGGGGCCCGCCCCTTTTTTATATGTTCTTAAATATGCTCATCCACACGCACATCTCCAATGTAGACATGAACCTCTTCGTCTTCTTTTCCCGATTCATCTTTGCGGTAATGCTTGAGCGCACGAACCAATCCCACGCGATCCAGCACATCGCGGAAACGCTGCACGCCACCCGGCGCATCGAAGTTTGTCATCTTGGTAAATTGTTCCAGGCGTTTGCCGGTCACATGCACAGAACCATCTGCGTGCTTTTCAATACGATACGCACCCATTTTGATCGATTCCTGCTGCGGTTTGAGCACGGGAATCTGGGCGGCCTCTGCGGCCTCTACTTCCTCTATGAACTGTTCGCGCTTCTCGCGTTCTGCAAGGACCAGGGGCAGGAGCTTCTTTGTGAGTTCCTCGGTATGTCCTTTCGTGGCTGCAGAAATACTCATGTAAATAGGAATACCTTCTTTCGCG
>CAYRQG010000025.1:1746-5181 GCA_964426345.1 uncultured Candidatus Peribacteria bacterium | reverse complement strand
GTGGGCCTGGCCATCGCCTCGGCCATCGTCGCCAACATCCTGCACCAGATCAATTTTATTCAGCAAAACCAATTCTTTCTTGTCTTCGAGTGTTTCTGAGTAGGCCTTGAGCTCTTTACGGATGGCGCGGTAATCATTCACGAGCGATTGGATATTCACTTTGCCTTCCTCTTCCAGGGCGCGGCTGATATCGAGCAAGTGCAGAAGCACACCGCAGCGTTCAATGTGACGCAAAAATTTATCACCCAGTCCCTTCCCTTCACTGGCGCCTTCAATCAGTCCGGGGATATCGCACACGACATACGAACGATCGCCGACATCCACCACTCCCAGGTTTGGCACGAGGGTTGTAAACGGATACGCAGCAATTTTGGGACGTGCGGCACTGATCACAGAAATCAAAGTTGATTTTCCAACGCTCGGGTATCCAATGATGCCGACATCAGCCACAAGTTTCAGTTCGAGTTTCAGCCACCGGTTTTCTCCAGGCTCTCCGAGTTCGGCAAAGTCCGGCTTCTGGCGGGTAGAACTGGTGAAGTGTGAGTTGCCAAATCCGCCGCGTCCACCATGTGCCGCAACCACGCGATCACCGGGGAAACGTAAATCTGCAATCAGGACCTGCTTGTCCGGGTTCTCCGGATCAATTTCCATAATCGTCGTTCCCGGAGGAACGGGGAGAATCAAATCATCGGCTGCTTTTCCTGCACGCTTTCCGCCTCCTCCAAAGCCGCCTTTCTCTGCCTCGAACTTTTTGCGGGACGAGAAATCGCTCAGGGTATCGGTATTGGGATTCGCTTCAAAAATCACATTTCCTCCCCAACCACCGTTGCCGCCATCGGGGCCGCCGCGGGGTACATACTTTTCCCGGCGCCAGCCAACACAGCCAGCTCCGCCGTCACCGCCGAATACCTGAATTTTTGCTTCATCGAGGAACATGCCGGGGAGTATACGCGAAAAATAGGACTTTTGCTTAGGAAATAGAGCTTTTTGCATGAAAACAGGCATGGCTTACCTTTGACAAAGAGAAAGGAAAGATTTACGTTCACTCTATGGAACGCACCTTTCATGAAGAACCGGATATCACTGCATCGGCAACGACTGATGTACAGATGCCAAATTCTTCTGAAGAACTGGAACCAATCAGCCGTATGCTCCTGGGACTCATGGAAGAATTTGGGCGAACGGAAAAGCGGTCTGCCTTTTTCATAGGAGTAGGGGAATATTAAAAGAAATAATATTGACCCTTCCTACTTATCACTCTAAAATCCCGAGTGATAAATTTTCCCATTACCCCCTAAAATATGAGCAAGATTATTGGAATTGACCTTGGTACCACCAACTCCTGTGTCGCAGTGATTGAAGGAGGCGAACCGGTGGTGATCCCAAACTCCGAAGGAAACCGCACCACACCATCCGTGGTTGCATTCAAAGATAACGAAGTCCTCGTGGGAGTCTCGGCCAAGCGCCAGGCTGTCACCAATCCCAAGAACACTATTTTTTCCGCCAAGCGTTTTATTGGACACCGTCATGACGAAGTCAAAAACGAAGCGGGCAACATGCCGTTTGAAGTAAAGGCCGGCAAAGAAGGCCGCGCGACCATCATCGTGAACGGCAAAGAAATGATGCCGCAGGAAGTGAGTGCAAAAGTACTGCAGAAGTTGAAAGCCGATGCAGAGGCATTCCTCGGTACAAAAGTTGATAAAGCAGTGATCACGGTCCCTGCGTACTTCGATGACTCCCAGCGTCAGGCCACCAAAGAAGCCGGACAGATTGCCGGACTTGAAGTGGTGCGCATCATCAATGAACCGACCGCTGCTGCGCTTGCCTACGGACTCGACAAAGGAAAAGATGAAAAGATTGTCGTGTACGATCTCGGAGGAGGAACCTTCGACGTCTCCGTGCTCGAAATGGGAGATGGCGTGTTCGAAGTACTTGCTACCAACGGTGACACGCACTTGGGAGGTGATGACTTCGATCAGGTGATTATTGAATGGATTCTTGCCGAATTCAAAAAGGAAAGTGGTGTCGATTTGAGCCAGGACAAAATCGCAATCCAGCGTCTGAAGGAATCTGCAGAAAAAGCAAAGATTGAACTCTCGTCGTCCATGGAGACAGAAATCAACCTGCCGTTCATTACTGCCGATGCCACAGGCCCCAAGCACCTCATGATGAAACTCTCCCGCGCAAAGCTGGAGTCCCTCGTGGGTGATTTGATTGAAAAGACGATTGATCCTTGTATGAAAGCCATGAAAGATGCCGGCATTTCCAAGGATGACATTCAGGAAGTGGTGCTAGTGGGAGGAATGACCCGCATGCCGAAAGTGATTGAGAAAGTGAAAGAAATTTTCGGACGCGAACCGCACAAGGGTGTGAACCCGGATGAAGTGGTGGCAATCGGAGCTGCAGTACAGGCCGGCGTGCTGGGTGGTGATATCAACAAAGATATTGTGCTCGTTGATGTCACTCCTCTCAGTTTTGGTATTGAAACCATGGGAGGTGTTGCGACCAAGTTGATTGAGCGCAATACGAAGATCCCCACCAGCAAGAGCCAGATTTTCTCGACTGCTGCCGACAACCAGCCATCCGTCGAAATTCACATCACACAGGGAGAACGCGAACTCGCCAAAGACAACAAATCACTCGGACGCTTTATCCTCGATGGTATTCCACCCGCTCCGCGCGGTATGCCCCAAATCGAAGTGTCTTTGGACCTCGACAGTAACGGTATCCTGAACGTGAAAGCCAAGGACAAGGGAACCGGCAAAGAGCAACACATCACCATCCAGGGTTCGACAGGACTCAGCAAGGAGGAAGTGGAAAAGATGCGCAAAGATGCCGAGATGCACGCAGAGGAAGACAAGAAGAAGCTCGAAGACATTGAAGCGCGCAACACCGCAGACTCGATGATATTCAATCTGGAAAAGCAGATGCGCGAACATGATGCGAAGATCAAAGATGATACAAAGAAAACGGTGAATGAAAAGATGAACGCGCTCCGTGAACTCCTGAAGAAAGAAGACACGCCGACTGAAGAGATCAAGAAGTCCACCGAAGACCTGGCACTCTCCGCACAGGAAATTGGCAAACTGATCTACGAAGAGGCGCAGAAGAAAGAACAGGAAGCAGCTGCCTCGGGCGATAAGCCGAAGGAAGATGTCGTCGATGCAGAAGTGGTGGATGAAAAGCCGGAACAAAAGTAAGTAAATCGTTTAAAAATGTATATGAAACAGGTATTTCTCTACTGAAATACCTGTTTTTAAAAAATAATTGACGCTCAATACCGTCGGTATACAGTGGAAAGCTATGACAGAACACGCTGTATCACATGGTGCCTGTCCAGCATCGCGCAATGTCTGTGCCATCCATTATGGCGAGGAAGTTGCGGCGGATATTATTACCAGTAGCGCCAGAGCCACTCTTCGCGAAGAAATCATG
>CAYRQG010000025.1:390-1736 GCA_964426345.1 uncultured Candidatus Peribacteria bacterium | reverse complement strand
CTCCTCTTCATTTTCACAGGGAGAGATCAAATTTGATAGACTAAAAAGTCTTTTCACAACTGGAATTAAAAGAGGGCGTCTCTGAAAATACAGCAAAAACAATTATCGCACGCGTCTGTCATGAAACGATTCCCGAACCCGTACGCATGGCTGTCCATCGCCTTCTCAATTGCTTGGGACATTACAAAGCAGAAGAAACCTGGAGAAAGAATTTTCAAAAGAGCTTGCAAGAGAAAGGAGAGTTCGTCTGGTCCGATGATCAGACTGCATACTTTAAAACACTGCTAGAAAGCGGTTTTTATTTCAAAGATAAATCAGGACCGTTAAAAAGAGTGAAGAAAAGCAATCGGCATCAACCCTATGATCATGTGGCATTGGCGCAGGAGATGAATGCGCATTTTCACACAACGGACTTCACTGCAAAGCGAACACACTCAAAGGTAGACAATTTAAAAGTACATCAGAGGAAAGAAGCCCATATTTCAGAGCTTCGCTCCAATGTATTTCGCCAGCTCCACGATACGATTGCTGTAACCCCATTCATTGTCGTACCACCCGAATACCTTGGCCAGATTCTTGCCCATGACCTGCGTGAGAGCGGAATCGATAATGCAGCTGGAACTGTCACCGACAATGTCATGCGAGACAATCGGACGATCTTCCACACGCAAAATCCCCTTGAGGTGGCCTGATGCGGCAGCTGCATTAAATGCGGCATTGATCGCTTCTACGCTCACTTCTTTCTCGGTGATGATGGTGACATCGTTCAGACTTCCTGTCGGAGTCGGCACACGCACAGAAATTCCATTCATCTTGCCATTGAGTTCCGGCACCACGAGGCCGATCGCTTTGGCAGCACCTGTGCTGGTGGGGACAATGTTGATAGCAGCAGCACGTGCGCGACGCAGATCTGCATGCGGCAGATCGAGCAGGTTTTGATCATTCGTGTAGCTGTGAATGGTTGTCATGAATCCACTCACGATCCCAAAACTATCGTTCATCACTTTCACCATGGGTGCGAGACAGTTGGTGGTGCAGGACGCATTGCTGATCACGTGCATGGAAGCGGGATCGTACACAGTCTCATTCACACCCATACAAATCGTCGCATCGGCCTGATCCTTGCAAGGGGCGGAGATAATCACTTTCTTGGCGCCGGCCTTCAAGTGCAACGCAGCATCTTCACGCTTCGTGAAGCGGCCTGTGCATTCGAGCACTACATCCACATTGAGATCTTTGTGCGGCAATGTTGCCGGATCTTTGCTGGCGGTAATTTTGATGGACTTACCTTTAATGACAATACTGTCTTCGGTAGCTGACACATCGCCTCCGGCATACTCATCGTA
>CAYRQG010000025.1:0-380 GCA_964426345.1 uncultured Candidatus Peribacteria bacterium | reverse complement strand
CGTCCAGGCCGAGCGTCGCGGCGACACCCTCGGCGAGCGTCGCGACGTCGGTGAGGTCGTTGATGAGCACAACGTTGATGTCCGGATGCTTCTCCAAAATAATGCGCAGTGCCTGGCGTCCGATACGTCCGAATCCATTGATTGCGAGGTTCATGAGAATTGTGGGGGAATACTTGAATGCACGCATCCTAGCAAACTTACCGTCTCTACAAATTACAATCCGCGATAATACTCCTGAATAAGCAAGGTATCCTTTTCCATGAGAGGCGATTCACATACGAGGACACCGCCCACTTTTCGCTTCTTGAGAAGTTTCACATAATCGCGCCAGTTAAACTCCGCCTCGTCCATGGGCAGATGTTTCTTCTCACCTTTCTCAC
>CAYRQG010000024.1:0-11977 GCA_964426345.1 uncultured Candidatus Peribacteria bacterium | reverse complement strand
TTTTACAGATATTCCTTTTGCTCTAAGTTCTGCACAGATTTTTTCTGCGTGAGAATCAACCATTGCCTTTTGCTCTTCTCCCTTCGAAATTGGGATAATTACAACCTGAATAGGAGCAAGCATAGGAGGAAGGCGCAGTCCTTTTTCATCGCCATGCACCACAATCACTGTTCCAATAATGCGCGTAGACAGTCCCCAGCTCGTGGTATGCACAGGTTTCTGTGTACCATCGGAATCGAGGAATTTGACGTCGTAGGCTGTTGCAAATGAATCGCCAATATAGTGGGATGTTCCGGCCTGAATAGCTTTGCCATCACGGGCGAGAGCTTCGGTGGAGAGGGTATAGACCGCTCCTGCGAATGTTTCGTGCAATGGCTTTTTTCCCTGCATGACAGGAAGTGCCAGGAAATCACGATCGAAATCGACGTACATCTGGAGAGCATCCTTCACCATTTTTTCTGCATCCTCACGTGTGGCATGCGCAGTGTGTCCTTCCTGCCACAAGAATTCCAGAGTGCGCAAAAAGGGGCGTGTACGCATTTCCCAGCGGACAACGTTTGCCCACTGATTGATACGCATGGGGAGATCTCTGTAACTTTTAATCCAGCGTGAGAATGCGGAATACACAATCGTTTCGCTGGTAGGACGGACATACAGTTTTTCTGTCAGCTCCTTTCCTCCGCCATGAGTCACAACCGCACACTCCGGTGCAAATCCTTCAATATGATCCTTCTCCTTCGCAATCATCGATTCAGGAATAAACAGTGGCAGGTAAATATTTTCCACTTCCAGCTCTTTAATACGGCGATCCAAATCGCGCTGAATTGCTTCCCACAATGCGTAACCGTACGGCTTAAAAATAATACATCCACGCACATCGGCGTGTTCTGCCAGATCGGCAGCATCAATCACGTCGAGATACCATTGGGGAAAATCCGTTGTCTGATCAGCAATCTTGGCCACGAAAAAAGAGGGGAAAGTACCCCTATTCTAGCAATAAACCCTATTCGGGGAAACCTGTCCCTCAGCTCAGCCAAATCCCTATTTGCGTGACCACAGCGCCAAACGCAATACCGGCAATGACCTGCCGGAAGGAGTGACCTACGCGTTCGGAAAACTTGGTCCAGTTCTGGAGTCTGTTGAGCATTTCTGCCTGGAGCCCCACCTCGCGGCGGACGCTCATGGCGTCGTACCACACGATACAGGCAAAGACGAAGGCAATCGCGAAGGACACGGAATCCGGTCCGGCTCTGCGTGCTACGACCATCAGAAGAGATGTGACGAAAGCAGAGTGGCTGCTGGGCATCCCGCCCGAACGAAACACCCCTCTGCGCCAATCTCCGGTGTAGACGTATTCAATGATCGCCTTAAGAAGGTCCGAGAGGATCATTACCACTACGGGAATCAGGAAGATGTATTGTCGGAGGATGTACATGTGTGAGGGTTAGGGTTGAGATTGAGGGATGAGGCCACTTTCTATAGTAGCGAATTAATAGGTATTGCGGGTGATTTCGAAAGTGAGGTTTTTATCGGTGGTCAGTTTGCAGGTTTTTCCTTTGAGGAGCAGTTCCAGATCCGCTTCCAGTTCTGACTCTGTACGCATGACGGTTCCTTCTTTTCCAAAGGCACCTGCGCGGAGCATCAGCATGTTTCCCATGCGTTTGAAATCCATAATATCCAGTTCGACATCGGCACCAAGCGCACCGCCTCCGGCAGAGACAATGTACTTCTGCGCATCAATGAAGAGGCTATCGGCGCGGACCATCAGTGTGTGCTTTTTGTCATTAAGGACGAATGGGACGTCTGGCTGGCCGACGAGATGTTTGGCATCGGGGAAATCTTTGAGGAGACCGGTTGCAGATGAGATTGAGGGATGAGATTGAGATTGGGGTTCGGGTTCGGGTTCGGGTTCGGGTTCGGGTTCGGTTATAATGGTTGGCTTCTTTTTCGGAGCAGGGCGTGTGGCGCGGGTTTTTACCGGTGTCACCACTCTCTGCTGTGGCATTGTCACTTCTTCCGCTTTCACATTGGTCTCCTTGGCAACCTCTGTCACCTCGGTTTCCTTTTTACTTACCCTCATCCAGCGCGTCAGGTACGTCGCGACGGATTTGAGGTGGCGGCCGAGGGGGGAGTTATTGGGGGTCATGATTGAAGATTAAAATGAAGGGCCATTGGGATTGGATGTGACAACGTCCGCTTCTTTTTCTTTGGGTGCGTTGGGATCAATGGTGATAATTTCTATATCAGGTCCCACGCCATTCTTTGGTTCCCATGTATTTTCCGCTTCATAATCATCGCGGACCTGCATAGATGCCTGACGTCTGAAACTGTAGTAGTGACCTGCTTCCAGCCTGAGGATGGCAGATCCTTCGGAGTATCCGACTGGCTTATAGTTATTTGCCGCTCCACCATCGGACATCCAGAGTGGTTCATCAATTTGTAAGTAACCAGCACTCGATCCTGCAGGAACAATGAGTTCAATGGGGTGCTTATTTTTGTGTGAGAGCAGCTCTTTGTAGTGGTATTCCAGGCTCTTCATCGAGAAGGCTTTACTCTGGTTTACTCTGAGTGCTGTCGGCTTCGAAAGTGTGTAGATGCGCATTAGATCTTGCATGCCCGGTGCACTGAGACGTGTATTCGATGCTCCGATTTTTTCGAAGTAGCTTACATTCGATGCTGTTTTGAGCGTGTTTCTTGCCACAGAATCCGGGTTTTGCCGCAGAACTTTTTTGATGTCTGCCAGAATGCTATCAATCTCTGCCGGTGCCAGTTCTTTGCCATTTCGTACTTTGTTCACTGCTGCATGGAGCACATCCCATGTCTGATCCGCAAAGATGCCACGGGCTACGGAGCGCATCTGGTCATCGCCTTTCCACTGTGCCCATGCAGACCAGGTACTCCAGTTGGAGTAATCGGTTTGCAGAATTTTCAGTTCACAGGCTGCAAGATCATCGCGCAGGAGATAGAGCAGTTTTGCAGGAAGATCCTCTTCAAAGAGTTCAGCGTCCTTGCTTGAGTTGCTGATGCTTTCGGTGATTTTCTTGTACGAACCAAGCGCACGTTCGCTAATCACTGTATCCATGCTGATCCAGTACGCTTTGTCGTCTGCGGCAGGGGACTTGGTTGTCTCTCCGTTTTCACGTTTGTCGAACTGCATCTCCGCATAGAGCGCTGCATTGTGCAGCACCTCCGGGGATGCGAGAGTGAATTCCTTGTCTGTTTTGTAGGCAATGTAGGCCATGGCATCATACACAAATCCGGAGATGCGTTCGCGCTGCAGCGTATCAATGGCAGATTGCTTCTGTTCGTCGGACATCGATGCATCTACATCAGCATCTGCAGCATCGACAGGAGGAAGGGTGGCAGAGGCAATCTGTGCGAAGTACGCACGGTATCCTTCATTGCGTGCTCCTTCATTTCCTTCGCGTGCAGAATCGGGGTTGAGCAGCCAGTCCTGCTGCCAGTTCAAATTCGAGAGAGGAGTAGTGGATGAAATGTGCTGCAGAATCTGGCCCGGGCTGTATTGCTTCAGGAGATCGCGTTCATCCAGCAAATGATACTCTGCTGATTTTTCGAGCCCCTGATGTGTTTCACGTGCGGCCATCACCAATGCGGCAATCGGCAGCATCACAAATCCTGTCGGAGCGCCCAGTGCGACGGAAACAGCGTTCGTTGAAGGCAGGAAGGAAATACCTCCCAGAACAATTCCCGCAACGCTGGAGCCCCCTTCTGCGGCATACAAATAGTTTGCCGTGCTATAGAGTTCCTTGAGCGCCGGGTTATCGGTGGACGTAATACGATCATTGTTTGCCTGCCAGTCGCAGTAGGCCATGTAGGCACCAAAGAGATCGCCAACCACACCCACGCCATTCCAGCCTGCACCAATACGTACGCGCAGGACCTGTGCGTTCTTTGCAGCGGTCACAATATGTGTAAGCTCTACAGCATCTCCTGTTGTAGCAGCTGCCTGCAAACTTCCCTTGAGGAGGTTCACTGCTTTTCTGCTCTTCATGATTGCGTCTACTTCTTCCGGAGAGAGTGCATTGAGAATCTCTCGGATTTTTGCGAGCTGATTCGGATCTTTGATTTCCTCAAGTACTTTTGCAATGCGGTTAATCTTCAGAACTTTCTCCACCTTTTCTGCGCGCGCCGCTTGCTTGGCGGCTTCTGCAGGATCTACGGCTGGGCCGTTTGATGTTACGTCCTCGGTATTGCTTGGTTTGTTTTGAGGAGAGGACTCTGTGGTACTTGTTGGCGTTTCCGGCTGTTTGAATTCCAGATCGTCAGGGATGATGGATGTTCCCGGTGCAGCACTTTCTCCAGCCATGGAAGGGGATGTGAATGCTTTTTTATATTTAATCTGCACTTCATCCATTTTTACTACAAAATCATTTGGATTTCCTAGACCCTGCAGGTTTTCTTGTATTACTTGCCGGATCATCGGTGACTCTATGGCATCAATATCTCCTTTTGCCATTTCCTCTAAGCCGTTCTTGATTTTTTCTACTTGTTTTTCAATGAGTGTTTTTTGATTTTCAATGTCCACCTCCGTATACGTGCGACCAAATTTATTGCGATGTGTTGCTTTCATTAAATTAAGTTCTTTACGCAATTGATTCCAGCGTTCGATAGCTCTTTCCATGCCCGGACTCGTTGTGATTTTCGTTCCAAACACATCTCCAAACCAGCGTGCAATGGCAGCAGGTGTCGTTTGACTGATGTAGCGCATCTTCAATATTTCGCGTCCTTCTTTACTTCCTAAGCGTCTCATGTTTCCCAGGTTATCCGTGAATGCAGCAAACGGTCCTGGTGCCATTTTAACTGCAGCCCAGCCCAGTTCCTTTAGATTCATTGGAACAATACCGGAGTACTTGCCGGCCATTATCAGATTGTACGTACCCTTTCCCACGAAGTATGCAACGCCGCTTGCACCCCAGAGAACGGCCATATTTTCGTTTTTCTGTGTCTCGATCCAGCCCATCAATTTCATGGTGGTAGTGCTGGGAACGCGCACCATTTCTGTTCCAATAAATGCCACAAATCCTGCGCCATCCCAAATCAATCCACCCCCCGCATTGAGTAATGCCCCGACACTTCCTGCAATGTCGCGCTCTCCAATTTCTTGTGCCAATTTCCAAAGGCGCCCTCCTTCTTTTGATCCAACCTCCATTCCCTTTTCTCCAATTTTCATAGCTTCGCTAAGTGCCCCTCCTGTTGCCTGTACTACCGGAGCGGTATTTTCACGCATGTATTCAAACATGCGGGCTATACCGTACGTCATGTCGCTTTCGTCCTGACGCATATTGGCAGAGATTTTGTGAATTTTATTCTGATCTTTGATGGCAGGATCCACACAGAGTGCCCATTTTTCTTTTCTGTCTGCATCGTTCCACCAGACAATATCGTCGTCGATACCAATCGAAATCCCGATGTCGTCGTCAGTCAGAAGCATGCATAACGCTGCATATTCACTTTCCGGCAGAGTGCTGCTCATATCCGTTCCGCAGCGATTTTCAATATATACTTTTTCAAATGTAGCAAGCCTGTCGAGAATGGCTCTGTATTTTTCTACTTTTTTATTATCGCCGGCTTTGCCGGAGTAGAGGGCTGAACTCAATTTTCTTTCCAGATGTGTCGATAACTTTCTGATTCCTTTTGTTGTGCGCACTTCAATGGTTTCTCCATTCGTGAGCGCAAAACCGTTTACAGCCTTTTCTTTAATAGCTGCGAGCAGATCGGTGATCTTCGTCTGAATCCAGGAATCTGTATTTTCCTCAATTCCTTCAAGCTTTACTGCATTCTTCCGGAGGGAAGACTCCATAGCATCTGCATCAATCGTGGTAATTTCTTTCGATTTTCCCTGGATAATTTTTTGATTGGTTTTGGAGACGCGTGCCAGTTCTCCCAGATTTTTCGGAAGGAAGGTTGTTTTGCTTCCTGCATACAAGGTTCCACATGTTCCTCCAACCACAAACAAAGAGACGATCGGGTTTCTGGACATTTTCCCTCCGCAGGAAAGGAGGAAGCCTGCAAGATTTCTTGCAATTACAAACACACTTTCGGTGCTGTTTAGAATTGTTTTCAGTGTAATGATATTGAAATAGCTGAGCACAGCTGTCGTTCCCAGAATTTCTGCCCAGTGTGCTTCCGACATGTCTCTCAGGATGCTGATCGCATTCCCGATGTTATTTTTATACGATTCCAGCGCGTGATCGGCACGTACGTAGGTGATACCGTTTTTCACATACTCAGGATTTTCTGCGCGCATTTTTTCCATGAACTTTTCATATTGATCATTCGTTTCGTCTCCCTTCAGATTGAAAATCTTTTTGATATCCGCTTCACCTTCGTCGCGCTCTGAAAGATAGATTTCCTTTGCTCTGTTATAGGATTCCTCTTCCAGTCCGACTGCGTTCCAGGGGTGCAGTGCATCGGCTACTTTTTGCTTCGTTTCGCCCAATTCCTCTTTTGCTTTTTCCAGTCCCTTTTTGGCGGCATCAGTGATTTTTTCCATACTCAATTCTCCTTTGAAATATTTGTATCCCAGGAATGCAGCAGTTCCTACGGCAGCGGCGATTGCGGCTTTCTTCAGCCATGATCCGCCAGCCTGATCCGCGGCACTTTTCCCGGCTGCAAACGCATTACTCCCTTTGCGCCAGAGCCAGCGTGCAATGGTAATGGTCACTACTCCAATCCCTGCTCCCATCACGTATCCTGCTGTCATTTTTCCTTCGCGGGTCCAGTCTTTGGTGAGACTTTCGGGCAGCAGATTATCGGTAATGCTCACGGCTCCGTTATTCAGTTGTTCCAGTGCGCCGTTCATGCGATCACGCAATGTCTCGGGTTTCTTTGCTGCTTCTGCTTCTGCTTTTTTCTCCGCAATACTCTTCTTCAGCAGTTCCTTCTGCAATTCTGTCTGCGTCCCAATACCAATACGTTCGCGCAGGCGCAGCATGTTGTATTCAATCAATGCTTTCTTTTCCGCGCTTTCCGCAGGAGCGTTGCGTTCCATGGTTTGTAACGCGTCTTCAATTTTCTGTTCGTCATTATTGAATTTTGCTTTCAGTGAACCAGAGAGCTCATTCAGCTTGTCCTCTGTTACATCTTTTGAAAGTTCCCTCAGTGTTTCATCGGCTGTGAGAGTGCTCACATCTGTTTTTGTCAGACCGCTTTCAATCCCTGCAACTTTAAACACCAGACGATGCTCCGTAGAGAAGCGGTGGGAGTTCCGGTACTGATGCAGAAGAGGGGACATGAGAGACTGTGGGGAAATCTCCCTATTGTATCACAAAACGGTCCTTTCTCCTATAGATACCAGTTTACGTGGCTAAAAAGGAGTTTTAGATGCTCTGATGGAATGGTTTTTTCTGCAATCCGCCTTTCAGCGCTTTTCCCATATCAAAAACGCCGCGGGCACCGCGTCCAATACCATATGCAGTAGCGTTTAATGTGCCAAAAACGATATCACTTCCCATTTCTAAACCGCGTCCCAGACTGCTGATTTTCGTATGTGTCTCTTCTTGAATACTCTCAATATGCGCTTCGGGGGCAGTTTCGCCGGTAGAGGAGTGGTTGGGGGATTTCATATTAAGCAGCCATAAAGGCGAGGTTATATCCCTCGAAAGTAAATTCATACCGTGTGCCGTCTGCAATATGCTTCAGCAATTTCTGAATGGTTTCCTGAGGCAATGTCCCTTCTTTTACACCGTTTGGTGATTTTGTTTTAATAGCGAGAAGTCCTTCGGCGGTTGGTTTTAATTCCTGAATCTCTACGGGAACTTCGCCCATTATGCTCAAAAATCCAGTCTGAGGTGAAACCAGTTTCCATTTCTTAGTGCCATCAACAGTCACTCTTCCATCTTCGCACTTTAGAGAGAGCTTCTTTCCTGCATATTCTGCTGTGAGTACTCCTGCTGCAAGAGGACTGAGTTTTACTACTTCTGCAGCAGCAGGTGATCCTGCTGGTGCTGCGGGTGCAGCAGCCGGAGCGGCAGGCATCTTTTTTGCCTCTGCACTCTGGCTGTCCAGGAATTCCTGACTCGTTGCAAATGCAGCCAGGTCTGCAAGCTTGAAGTTTTTCTGTCCGGCATGTTTTGCTGCGTACTGCTGTGTGGCTGCTTCGAAGAATTTCTGTGGACCGTACGATGTCTGCGGATTGGCTGCCATCACTTCTTTTGATTTTGCAATCATGGCTGTAATTGCCTCATTATCGAGTTTCGAATTCTTCTCAAATTCCGGAATGAGTCCTGCTTTCCGTACCGATTTAAACAAAATGGTTTTTTCCAGTCCGAGGAATCCCAGTGCACTTTCAATGGTCGATTCCATACCAAGCCCCTTGATGTTCTGCAGTTTTTCCAGCACCGGAGCCAGGTGGTAGGAAAGGAATGTTGTGAATTTTTCGTATACTTCCACTGCTTTATCGAGTCCATTTGTCAGAAATCCCGTTGCTCCTGTTAATCCTCCACTAATAATTTTACTCGCATCATATGTTGCTATTTTAGACTCATTGTTTGCATCGGAAGAATCTTCAGGCGGATCAATTTCTGCTAATTGCTTATCAAGCACTTGTAATTTTGTTTTTTTCTCGCCATCTTCTGTTGTTTTGATTGCTTTTTGTGTTTTTTCACGCAGTAATAGTCGGCTTCTCCGTTCAGCCCCCTTCATGCGACTTACCAGCTCTGCCGTGCTTGCGTCTGTCTCTGTTACTTCATGAAGTTCGGCAGCAGAAATATCTTGTTCTGTGTGGATTGTTACTTTCTTGGTAATTCTTTCAGCATTTGTTTCAGGCATATAAGAGATATTGGTATGTACTCAAATTATAGCATAAATCCATTTTCTGGACAATCTCGGGGCTTTTTGTGGGGTTTGTGCTAGGATGCTGGGTGTTCTTTTCCCCCTTATTCCATGCATATCGAACACTTCGAAAAAGGGCTCACATATACGGATAAGGAGCTTTTGGCTGTTGCCCGGAAAATCGGCAAACTGGCCACATATTGCGGCAGGTTGAAAGATGAATCGTCTATTATCCGTGTAGAGGCAGAACGCCGTGACACGAAAAAGCTCAGCGATGCCATTAAAGTGATGATTACTGTCGAATTGCCGGGAAAGCAGTTCCGTGCCGAATCACGCAAGGCGAAGGTGGTGGAGGCGTTTGACCGTGCGGCGGAAAAAATTGAGCCACAACTCGTGAAATATAAAGAGAAGAAAAGTGCCTTAGGTCGTGTGCGAACTGCGCGCTCCAAATCCCGTTCTCTTGCTGATTAACTTTCCACTTATGCGTTTCCTTCCACGTTTGATTTCTGCAGGTATCTGTGCCTGCCTCTCTCTTGGTCTGACTCTTCCTGTTTTTGCACAGGATGCAGCCGGTAGCGCTCAGACATCGTCATCGTCTCTGCAAACCATCATCACCGGTCCCGACGATGTCGCGATCGGTCGCACGATTGTGCTTGATGCCACTGTCAGCCGCAGCTCCGGCAGTACCATTCAATACAAGTGGTTTGTTGCCGGGAAAACGCAGGCAATCAGCGAGACTGTGGAAGCGGTGTACACACCTGAGACCGCAGAGCCGCTCGTCTTCCGTTTGGTGGTTACCTCAATTTCTCCAGTAGGCGACACACAGGTTTCTGAGACGACTCACACGGTCAACGTCTACAGCCGTAAAATTGTGCTCGTCGCCGATGCATCTGTCTCTGCCGATAAACTTGCAGCGCACCAGGAGGTGGCAGTATCGGCAGGTGTGTTTTTGCGCATCCTCAGGCCAAATCCATCAGCCTCTCCTCTGGGAGATGAAGAGGCGCTGAGTGCACTTCTTTCCGAGCAAGCCGACTCGTTTGCCGGTGCCAACGCTATCATTCTTTGGACCGAAGGAATCTCTGGTTTGCAGTCGCTGTTGCGTGCTGTGAACAGCAATCAGGAATTGCTGGCGGGTATGCAGAACCAGATGATCGTGCTCCTTACCGATGGCAGTTTGCAGACGCTTGCACGCACCGCACGCGGTCCGTATTCGGTTCTCCGTCCGCAGCAGATTCTGCTCACGCGCAAAGAGGCGATCGATCCGCTGCTCACCTCCACATCTGTCGATCAGTTTTTGCAGGAACTCAGCAAGCGTGATCTCGAACACTTCAGCATTAATGCATCGACCGCAGGCCTGCGTCCCTGGAACATTTTGTCATCACTCGTAAATACCATGCTTACCAAAGGAGTGCCGAGTCAGACAGTGATTCTGCTTCTTGTGCTTCCTTTCATTGCGATGATCCTTGCCTTCCTCAAGCAGGTGGTGGGAATCACAACTTTTGGCTTATATACGCCCTCTATCATTGCTCTCAGCTTCCTGGCTTTGGGGTGGAAACTCGGTGTGTTTTTCCTGCTCTTCATTCTCTTTACCGGCTACGCGACGCGCGCATTCATGAAGCGGTGGCGTCTGCTCTATATTCCGAAAGTCGCCATCATTCTCACAGTTGTCAGTTTCACACTGCTCATTCTGATGGGTATCAGCGCTTTTTACGGCATTACGTTCTCCCGTGAAACAATCTTCATTCTGCTCATCATGAGCACGCTCACGGAAAGTTTCCTGGCACTGAAAACGGAAGAGGGTTGGCGGTCTGCCATCATCGGTATTCTCGAAACAATTGCCGCTTCTCTCATCTGTGTGTTCATTGTGCAGTGGGATGTGTTCCAGGCGCTCATTCTTGCGTATCCCGAAATCATTCTCCTCACGGTTGTCGTCGATATTTTCCTTGGACGCTGGACCGGTTTGCGACTGCTGGAATACATCCGTTTCAAGGAAGTCTTTAAGCATTTATTAGAGGAATAAAACTGGTTTTTAGATTTTAGGTTATAGGTTTTAGAAATTTATCCCTAGCACCTAATCCCTAAAACCTAACACCTATCAAATATGTTCCCCTTCGTTTCCAACAGCGGCATTCTGGGTCTTAACGCCCGTAATTTGCTCTATATCAAGCCGTATAACCCGCGGAAGGCAGTCGCACTTGCAGATGATAAATTGAAGACCAAGGCGTTCCTTGCCGCGCGCGGCGTTCCTGTGGCAAAGATTTACGCACGTATCGAAAACCGCGATCAGCTTCGCTCGTTTGATTTCAAGAGTCTGCCCGATGAATGTGTGCTCAAACCCAATTACGGATTTGGCGGAGAGGGAATTATTATTCTCCGCGGACGCAGGAACGGAGAGTTTCTGGAGCAGGGCAAACGGCCCATCAGCGAGGAAAAAATGCGTGCGCACATTGAAGATATTCTCGATGGAAAATATTCCGTGAACGGCCGCGAGGACACAGCGTTCTTCGAAAAAATTCTCGTAACAGATCCGTGCTTCGCGCCGTTTCATCCCGCCGGACTCCCCGATATCCGTATCGTCGTCTTCAACCTTGTGCCGGTGATGGCCATGCTCCGTATTCCCACGGTGGAAAGCGGAGGCAAAGCAAATGTGCATCAGGGGGGAATCGGGATTGGTATTGATATCTCCAAAGGAGTCACGACCCATGCCACGCAGTACAACAAAGTCATTCGTACCTTGCCGCACGGAGGAAGTCCGGCAGGACTCCCGATTCCGGGATGGGAGGAATTGCTGCTGATTGCATCGCGCATTCAGTACAACACAAATATCGGCTATCTGGCTGTAGATCTTACAATCGATGCCGATATGGGGCCGGCTCTGCTGGAAGTAAATGCGCGTGCCGGACTGATGGTGCAGGTGGCGAACCTGGCACCGCTGCGGTCACGTCTGGAACGCGTGTCCGGCATTGATGTCGGCACTCCGGAAAAGGGTGTGCGACTTGCGCTCGAACTCTTCGGGCAAAAACCCAAGTCGCATCAGGCACCGGAAGTGGAACGCCCGATACTCGGCACCCACGAGATGATCTCTGTGGCTGGCACCGGTGCAACCGTCAATGTCCATGCTTTGCTTTCTCCGGAACAGGAACGCAGTATTTTTGCCCCCGATCTCATAGCGGAATTGCAGGGG
>CAYRQG010000023.1:0-11997 GCA_964426345.1 uncultured Candidatus Peribacteria bacterium | reverse complement strand
CGCCATGCAACTCGCCGTAGGCCCACTGTGCTTGCTCCTGGAGTTTGCCATTGGCACTTCTTGCATTGCTCCTGGTCTGGCGCTTCTGGGAACGGCCAAATGTGCTGCGTGCCATCTGTGCCGGTATCATCGTCGGTTGCCTTCCCCATGTGTACTACTGGGGATGGACATTTGTGTGGTGCACAACAGGGCTCTTGACTCTCTTCGCACTCTTCCGATCATCACCAGAGAAAAAGGCTCGCGTCATCGGACTTGCGTGTTTGTGGATTGCAGCCGCACTGGTGGCAGCACCCTATTTCCTGCACATCGCTTCGATGCTTGGAAATTCATTATCCAATGAAGTAGCTGAACGCAGTTCGGTTGTGTTCAGCCGGGGGGTTGAATCGTATCCGCGGAGCATTCTCACGTTCCTCCTCGCACTCTTTGCGTTCCTTTCCTTTGGCCGCAAAAGCAGCAAGATGGACATGCTGCTGCCGGTCGTTGCCCTTAGTATCACGACCTTCATCGTGCTCCATCAGCAGCTTCTGCATGGCAAAGTCATCTCGTTCTCTACGCATTATTATCCGTACATCTGCATTGCCGCCCTGCTCTTTGGAGGGGCACTCTTCGCGCACCGCCGCTGGTCGCTGCACCGCATATTTTCGGCCTTCCTCTGTCTGGTGTTTCTGGGAGGTGCGTTCGTGGATTACTCCCGGCGCTACCAGATTTTTCTGATTGATCCCGATCTCTTCCATTACGAGCACTTCAGCACGCTGCTCCCCATCCTCGAAAAAGATCCCCGCAAAGAAGTCATCCTCACCGATTACCTGGCCGGTCTCCCGATTGCTGCTTCTACACGGCACGACGTGGTCTTTACGGAACACGCACGTCACCTCCTGATTTCTACCCGTGAATACGCCGAGCGCTATTGCCTTACCGACATGTTCAATCCTGTGGCCGATCCTGCGTGGCTGCCAAATATGCTCCATGAATTGAGCCGCCTGGGTACTGCGCGTGCGGAGGAGCTGCGTACTGAACGCCTGGATATTACGACCGATGCCTGTCTGGATGTCCGTTCGTATCCCAAAGAATTCCTGCAGGATTACGGAGTCACGCTTCTTCTGTGGGACGAGAAAGATCATCCAAATTGGAAAATCGATCCGGCGTTATTCCATCTTGAAACACAGGGAGAAGGGTGGAGTCTCTGGCGACCTCACCCCTAACCCCTCTCCGACCCGCCCGATTCCTCCGGAGAGGGGCACACGTTTTTCTTATGACAAACGTATTATTCGAGAAAACAAAACTCCCCTCTCCGGTGGGCACGTGGCCGGATCGGAGAGGGGGCGGGGGTGCAGGCAATTAATTCCGTGGCTTTTCTGCAATCAAGCCAAGGTTTCCTGCGTAGAGCGGGATCAGCAATTTGTTGAGAGGTTTCCAGTTCAGGAGTTTTACGACACCTTTCTTGATGCTCTTTGGAATGGGGAGCATGTAGCACCAGTAGTGGATGGGGTAGTCGTTGCGGACGCCGAATACCTGGATATTGGTGTAGCCCTCTTTGGCAAAGAGCAGGTCCATTGTCTTTTTCGTGTGCAGATACGTGTGTTCGATATCAATCATCGGGCAGCGCTCGCCAAGAATGCGGGCGGGGATGGAGGCGATATTGTGGTTGATGAAGAGCACTTTGCCGCCTGGCTTGAGCGCCTTCAGACATTCGCGGATGAATTTGTCGGGTTCCGTAATGTGATCCAGTGTCTGGAAACAGGTGATGAGGTCGTACTTGTTTTCACCCACCAGATCGATACTGAACATTCCCTGCATAATGCCCGCTTTGATACTTGGATCAGCATGTTCGATGGCGTGTGTGCTTGGTTCCACTCCGTATACATTCTCAAAGCCGAGTTTCTTGGCAGAGACCAGCATGAATCCGTTGCCGCAGCCAATGTCCAAGAATGACCACGGTTTTGCGTTCGGGCTCAACTGCGCTGCAGCTTTGGCTACATAACGCTCGTAGGTTTTCTGGATGAATGCCTCTTCTTCGCTGTAGTTGTACTTGCTCACTAAATAGAGGTGCGAGAGCTTAGCAGGATCCACCAGCGGGTTTGCGTACACGAGTCCGCAGTTTTCGCACTGGACCACGTTTCCGTGCAGGCGATCGGGCAGACGTCGGGCCGAGAAGACATCGACGTTCAAATCCTCCTCCCGGTAGTTACTCGGGTAGAGCAGGCGCTTCTTTGCGGTGGGGCCACAGATGATACAGCTATTTTCGATGCGGGCACTCTACACTATGCTACCGCGCTCTGCACATGAAATATTCTGCTGTATACTCTTGAGACTTATGCGCATCGCGTACTGCACCAACGTTAGACTACCAAGTGAACGTGCTCACGGGCATCAGGTTGCGCAGGTGTGTGATGCTCTCATTCACCTGGGGCATGAAGTCACCATCTTCGCGCCCTTCCGGAAGAATGTGGTGACCGCTGATTTCTGGACGTACTACAACGCCGATCGAAAAGTGAAACTGGAGCATTTGGGTTCGTTCGATCCCATTCAGTCACCACTCCTTCCGGGAGTTGCAGGACTGCTCACACTCAATGTGTTGCTGCGCCGCTCTCTCAAATCCGCACTCACCGCCGATCGCTTCGATGTTGTCTATAGCCGCAGTCCGGCTTTGCTTCCGTCTCTCCTCGCAAGCACGCTTCCGGTCATTCTCGAATTGCATCAGCTCCCGCGCAGAAACAAGCGCGCGTTTATTAAACAGTGCAATCAGTGTCGTCTGGTGTCGTGCCTTACTTCTCCCATGCGCGATGAGCTCATTAGCTGGGGTGTCCGTCCGGAGCTATTGATGGTGGCAGGGGATGCAGTGGATTTGAGTCGTTTCGAAAAACCGGTTCTACTCTCTGCCGGGCGCGATCACTTCAAAATCCAAACGGAACGACTGGTAGTGGGGTATGTCGGACGTCTCAAAACACTGGGCATGGAAAAGGGTGTGTCCTATCTTCTGGAAGCGCTCAAAGATCTTCACGATTCCCATGATTTTTTCGGACTGATTGTGGGAGGGCCGGAAGAAGACCGGAAGGACTATGAAGCCATGGCACAGAAGCTGGGGCTCAGTGATGCCGAGGTGGTCTTTACCGGAGAAATCCCCGGTGCCGATATTCCCACAGCCCTCGCTGCCTGCGATATTTTTGTCATGCCCTTTCCTGATCTGCCGCATTACCGCCTGAACATGTCGCCGCTCAAAATGTTTGAGTACATGGCGGCCAACCGTCCGATTGTCACCTCCGATCTCCCCACCGTGCGCGATGTCCTGAGTCACGATACAGCGGTTTTCTGCAAACCTGGCGACACACACAGTCTGGTACTGGCGCTCCGCTGGATTAAGGATCACCCCGCAGAAGCAGCCGAACGCGCAGCCAAAGCAGCAGAGCTGGTGAAAACGCATACCTGGGAGGAACGCATGAAGAGAATCCTGGATGCCGCCTTTTAAAGATACGAGACACAAAATAACAAGATGCAATCAAGATCGAAAATCTATAAAAAATCAAAAATGGATTTTGTTTTCTTTTCCAATTTGATTGTCTCTTGCGTCTTATATCTTGTTTCTTCCGTTTTCCCTGCATTATACCGCTAAAAATGATACTCTTTTCCCATGAAGACTATTGTCTCTGTGTGTTCGGCGCGCCCCAACTTTGTGAAAGTTGCAGCTGTTCATCATGCACTCGCGGCACATGCTGCCGATTTCAGGCATGTGATTGTCCATACGGGCCAGCACTACGATCCGCTCTTTTCCGATATCTTCTTCGAGCAGCTTCTTATTCCTTTGCCCGATTACAACCTTGGGATTCACGGTGGCACGCGCGAGGAACTCTTGGCTGCCACCGAACTTGCGTGTTCCAATATCTTCCCGGTCATTCAGCCCTATCTCGTGCTGGTGTATGGCGATGTAAACGGAGCCCTTGCCGGAGCCCGCGCTGCCAAGAAATGCGGGTACACACTGGGACACGTGGAAGCGGGATTGCGTTCATATGATTCATCCATGCCCGAAGAACTCAATCGTATTGAAATCGATACACTTGCCGACATCCTCTTCTGCAGCGAAGGAGCGGGAGTGGAACATCTCAAAGAAGAAGGAGTGAGTGGGGCTATTCATCTTGTGGGAAACACGATGATCGATACGCTCATCCGCATGATGCCGCTCATCGATGCGGCACCTCTTCCTATTGATATCTCAGCTCCTTTTGCAGTGGCCACGCTGCATCGCCCGAGCAATGTCGATCACCCGGAAACGCTGCGCGAGGTGCTCTCGTTCTTTTCAGAAATTTCCCGCCACGTTCCGCTCGTGCTCCCGGCGCATCACCGTCTCACGCACGCTATTACCGAATTCAACCTGGGTGACGCCGTCGGTCCGGGTATTATTCTTGTACCGCCGCTTGGCTACGTGCCGTTCATCCGCATGATTAAAGAGAGCGCGTTCATACTTACTGATTCCGGAGGAATTCAGGAGGAGGCGACGTATCTGCAGAAACGCTGCTTCACACTCCGCCGCAATACCGAACGTCCGGCAACGATTGCGAGTGGCAGCAATGTACTGGTCGATACCGCCACTCACGCGGATCGTTCACTCATGCTCGCCTTTGCGCGTTCCATTGCACAGCCTGCAGTGACTGTGCCCGATTTGTGGGATGGCAGAGCGGGAGAAAGAATTGTGGAAGTGTTGCGACATTGATACAGTTTCTCCACTATGTGGCCCTTCCAAAAAAAAGCTCCCGTCTCCAATCTCTCCATCTGGCTGACAGCAGGTATCGTCGTTCTGCTAAAAGCACTCTTCATCATCTTCACATCAGTGCGCGGACTCTCGAGTACTACGTGGCTGATTGATGATAGTCTCATTGAAATGAAGATTGCCGAGAATCTGGGACATGGACTCGGCTACACGCTCGATGGTGTGCATACCACAACGGGTGCACCATTTTTCTGGATTTACTTAAGCTCGCTGAATCACATGTTTTTGGGATTGGAGAGTGCGTTCCGGGCTACGCTGATTGAAACAGCCATTCTTGGTGCGCTCGCAACCATCGTCGTCTTTTATCTTGCACTCAAAATCACCGCTGATCGCCGTATTGCCTGGACTGCATTCCTGCTTTCTACCTTCACTGCCAATGCATTCTTCAATGGCATGAATGGCATGGATACGGTGCTCTTCACACTTCTCGTCCTTCTTTCCATTGCAACGTACCTGGGTGTCGGCAGGCCGGCCAAGTGGTCCAATTTTTCGTGGGGATGCATGGTAGGCCTTATGCTGGGGCTGACGGTGATGACCCGTGGAGACGGTATTTTCGTGATTATGAGCATTGGTCTGATGGCGCTCTATGAATGGTGGAAGGCGCCGCAGCGCGAGAAGAAAGATCATCGGAATTTGATTGCCGGCATGATTCTGGTGGCTGGTGTGGGCTTCGCGATTTTCATGGGATGGCAGCTCATACAGACAGGCTCTCCGTTCCCGGCAAACCAGGTCGGACGCAGGCAGCTCTCCATTGATTACCATGGTTTTGATTTCAACCATTTCGCGCTTCTGCCGTATTTGAAAATTGTTGTCTGGAACGTGTTCCAGCTGGAGGACTTACTCACGCTGGCAACAGGCGGATTCCTGCTCGTGCTCTGTGCGTTTGTGGCTGGATGCTTTGATCCAAAGATGCGGAAGCTCGGCATCATCACCGCCATGTACACGAGCGTGTTCTTCTTCCTGCTTGTTGCGTACCAGTGGTACTTTGCAGATTTGCATGGCCTGCGGTACGTCAACCCTGCGGTGCATCTCTTTTTCATTTTTGTCGCATGGTTCTTGTGGCAGCTTCCCATTCAGCGCGGCAAGACTATTGCCATTATTGTGATTGCGGTGTGTCTGGCCATTAGTGCGAATTACAAGCATTACCAGATGTGCTCCCGCTTCCGCTGGGCACCGGTCATGAGTTACATCAGCCGTCCCGATCCGGTGAAAGGCGCTCCGCTCTGGACTATTATTGATTGGGTGCGCGATAACCTTCCTGCGGGAACCATCATTGGCGTGCGCGATTACGGACGTATCTCGCTCTTCACCGATGCCAAGATTCAGGATCTGGCCGGCAATCTCGATCCTCCAGTCTCTGCTGCATTACAAGACGGAACGCTCGATGCCTACCTGAAAGAGAAGAAGGTGGAGTACCTCCTGATCCCCAGCCTGGAACAGCGTGCCGACAAGCTCTACACGTACCTCCACACGCATCTCAAACTGGAGCTGGTGAAAGCACAGGCCAAAGATTCACCCATTACCGGTAATCTCTACAAGATTATCTGGTAACGTCTCAAAAGTTTTCAGCAGTCCTTACGCCGTAATCGTGTTCGTAATATCGACGACCGGCTGGCGGAACTGGATGTCCTTGTAGCAGTCGTGCGGAGTTCCAATCACAATCAGATCCGCCTGAGCGAGCACTTCTTCCTGGGAGACCAATTGCGGGTCCTGCACGTAGGGATCGGCACAGAGGACCTTCTTTGCTTTTAAAACGAGCACCTTGCGGAGCTTGTAGGAAAGGGAACTGCGGATGTCATCGCTATTGGGCTTGAATGCCATACCCAAAAGTCCGACTGTCATTTTGCTCAGGTCGTGCGTCTGTCCAATGCGCTTCACCCAAATGTAGGGGAGGCCTTCGTTGATCATCATGGCTGACTGGCCAAGCACAAAGGAACCGTGATCAAATGCACCCAGCTGCATCGTGTCTTTCAAAAGACAAGGGCCTGCGGCAAAGCCAGCGCGTGCAAAGGATTTCATGCGCGGGTAATCCTGGCGCAGTGCGGAGTGGATCTTATCGAAGTCTGCACCGAATTCCTGAGCGGTGACCCAGAACTGGTTCGAGATGGCGAAGTTGATGTAGCGCCATGCGTTGGCGTAGAGCTTTGCGAGTTCTGCTTCAATTGGGCGGAGGAAGATTGTACTGGGAGCAAGAGCCTGGAACAGGGCTGCGGCGCGGTTGCTTGCTTTCTCTGTGTATCCGGCAACAAGCTGCGGGAGTTGTGTCAGTTCTTCCAGCGATTGTCCCTGCACAATGCGCTCGGGGCAGTAAGCCACATCAATGCCGTCCTTTCCCATGGCAATCATCTGGCGGCCGAGGCGTTCAGTCACACCCGGGAACACGGTACTGCGCAGAATCAGAAGTTGTCCGTTTTGCATGTTGCCGATAATCGACTGCAATGCGGTATCGAACGGGCCAACAGAGGGATCGAGATATTCATCTACAGGAGTTCCAATCGTCACAATCACCGTATCCACTTCTTTCAAAATAGCGGGATCGGTAGTGGCGCTCAACATGCCGGAGGCCAGTACCTGCGGAAGAAGCTCATCGGCTCCGTCTTCCACAAACGGCATCTTGCCACTCATCACCATAGACACCGCTGCAGCGCTGATATCTTGCAGATACACGCGGTATCCGAGTTTCGCGAATGCCATTCCAAACGGCAGTCCTACGTGTCCGCATCCACCAACAATGGCGATACTTTTTTGACCGGCAGAGGGTGTAAAGGATTCCATAAAGCAGACAGGAAAAGAAAAATGCGAAAACAATCTAGCGTACGTTTCTTATCCGATCCACGCCTTTTTGTATGCCAAGAAGTACCACTTCAGGTACTGCGGCAACCAGCCCCACAAATTGAAGCGCGATTCACCCGCGGTGCGGTCGTTCCAGGTGGAGGGAATTTCTTCAATTTTCCACTTGTTCCAGTGTGCCTTCAGCACCAGTTCCAATCCGAGTGCGAAGCTGGCAGTACTTTCGATGGGAATCGCAACAACGCGGCGGCTGTACGCGCGGAAGTTATTGGTGGCGTCGTGAGTGGGGAGGCCCGTGAACCAGTGGAGTGTGAGTCCGGCCATGCGCGAGAGGAATTGCTTGAAGAACTTTTTGCCGATCTGTTTACCACCTTTCATATAGCGCGATCCACAGGCGACATCGGCACCATTTCGGACGAGTTCCACCATTTTTGGCACATCACGCGGGTCATCGGCACGGTCTGCAGCCATGAACACGACTACATCACCTTCCGCTGCGGCAAAGCCTGCCTTGATGGCATTGAGCACGCCTCGGCCCAGCGTGTTCTGGACGAGCCTGACAGAGGTGGAAGGCGGCTGCATCGCGGCAATAGCGGGCAACGTGTTATCTTCCGGAAAATCGTACACAATCAGGGTTTCATGAGGTTCTTTGACTGCTTCATCTACGCCGCGCAAAAAGAGCTCGATGTTACCGGCTTCGTTGTAGACAGGCGCGACGATGGAGACGAGGTGAGTTATGAGTTATGGGTAATGAGTTATGAGGGACGGTACGGTCTTGAGCATACTGGATGGATGATTGGAGCGTCTACTGGTAGTCTGGCTCTCCATGGACTCTTCAAAAATTGGCATCGGCATTATTGGCTCAGGATTTGGTGCGAGTGTGCAGCTGCCTGGTTTTCTGCGGATTCCCGATGCATCGGTGATCGGCATTGCCTCGCGCGAGAGTGCGGTATCGGAAAAGCTCGCACAGGAATACGGACTGCCGAGGTCGTTTGCATCGTGGCAGGAACTGGTTGCCTGTCCCGAGGTACAACTCGTGAGTATTACAACGCCGCCCGCGCTCCATGCAGAGATGGCTGAGGCCTGTATCCAGACAGGAAAAGCGGTGCTGTGTGAAAAGCCTTTTACCATGCATCTCCCCGAGGCGATCGCCCTGCAGAAACATGCGGATGCAGCGGGTATTGTCCACGCGATGGATTTTGAATTCCGCGATATTCCGGCATGGTCGTTTTTCCATGATCGTGTGAAGAGCGGATCGATTGGAAAGATACTCAGCGCGGATTTCCAGTGGATTGTTGCATCGTGGGCGGATCCAAAGCGGCTTTGGAAATGGCAGTGCAATGCGTCTGCTGGAGGCGGCATTCTGGGCGCGCTCGGCGTACATCTCTTCGATGCGGTGGAATGGATTGTGGGGCCGGTTGCATCTCTTTATGCCAAAACAGGAATTGCGATCACAGAGCGTCCGGATGTGCATGGCAACATGCACGCGGTCACAGCCGAAGATCATGCGACCATCAGCATGACCGAAGAATCCGGAGTGTCGGTGGAGATCAGCCTTTCCAATGTGGAGAAGGAAGGGAGAGGACTCTTCATGATGGTACAAGGAGAGAAGGGGTCGATCATTCTGGAAAGTACATCACGGAATTACGGCAGTGGTTTTTGTGTGAAGGAAGACATTGATGGTGTTTCTACAGTGATTTTTGAAGACCAGACAGAAACGGAAGGGGATACGCGTATTCCGCATTTCCAGGCACTCGCAGAACGTGTGATCCGGGCGGTGCAAACGCGGGACCGTACATTCCGCCCTTCTTTTTATGAAGGAGTGCGTTCGCAGATGATTTTGGATGCCGTGCGCGCATCCGCTGTAACCGGAAGTCGCATGGACATCGGTGCTCCGGCAAAATAAAGTGCTTTTACATGAAAAAGACGCTTGTCACCCGACTTCGTCCCGTCTTCGGGACTACGCCGGGCAAGCCGGTTTTCTTCCTGACTATCCAATGAAAAAAGTACTTGTCACCGGCGGTTTGGGTTTTCTTGGCGCTTCGCTCGTCCGCGCTCTCGTGGCGCGTGGAGAAGATGTCCGCGTGCTCGATAATTCGTCCCGCGGATCGGCCGATAAACTGGGCGATGCAGCGGGGAGTGTCGAGATTCTGGAAGGCGATATCCGTGATCCCGCCTTTGTCCGCAAAGCCGTCTCCGGTACTGAGCGTGTGCTCCATCTCGCGTTTGTGAATGGCACAGAATACTTCTACAAATATCCGGCGTTCGTGCTGGATGTGGGAATCAAGGGCATGATGAATGTGATCGACAGTTGTATTCAGGAAGGAGTGAAGGATTTGGTGGTAGCCTCCAGTTCCGAAGCGTATCAGACGCCGCCGATGGTCCCGACACCCGAAGATGTCCCGCTCTCTGTCCCAGATCCCTTAAACCCCCGCTATTCCTACGGAGGCGGAAAAATCATGAGTGAACTGATGGCATTGAATTACGGCCGTTCCTATTTTGAGCGTGTCACACTCTTCCGTCCGCACAATGTGTTTGGACCGATGATGGGCTACGAACATGTGATTCCGCAGTTCATCGGGCGTATCCAGTCGCTGTCCCAGGAATCGCCCGAGCGTCCGTTGCCGTTTCCCATTCAGGGCGATGGATCGCAAACACGTTCCTTCATTTACATCGACGACTTTACCGCGGGCCTGATGCTCGTGATCGATAAAGGCGAACACCTGGGGATTTATCACATTGGAACTATGGACGAACTGAGCATTGCCGATGTCGCAAAATTGACTGCCAAGCAGATGGGAATCGATATCACGATTGTCCCTGGCCCCGAAGCCCCGGGCGGTACATTGCGACGCTGTCCCGATATCAGTAAGCTCCGCTCGCTTGGTTTTGCGCCTGCATTTACACTCGAAACAGGACTTCGGCCTACGGTCGATTGGTATGTGCAGCATCCAGCTCCCGAGAGATCTGCCATTTCTGAACCTCCACTTTTCTTCCTTGCCTAATATGTCTGCCTACGGACCCATCACTTCCTGCCAAACATGCGGTTCCACACAGTTGGAATCCGTCATCTTCCTCGCGTTTCTGCCTTCGGTAAACATCATGAGCCCGATTGGTGTGGCGCATGATAAAGAGCAGTGGTTCCCTGCAGAAATGCTCCGCTGTGCTCAGTGCACGCTTGTGCAGTTGGGCTATGTGGCAGATCCCGCTTTGATCTTCCCTCCCGAGTATCCGTACACAAGCGGTACCACCAAAATTTTGCGCGAAAACTTTGCCGATCTCTACCGAAACGTCCAGCCACTCATGAACCTCAGTCCGGACGATCTCGTTATCGACATTGGATCGAACGATGGAACGCTGCTGAAAAACTTCAAGGAAGGAGGACACAGGGTGCTCGGTATTGAACCGTCCCTTACAGCCAAACTTGCAGAAGAAGCAGGAGTTGAAACCTTGATGACGTTCTTCGGAACAGAAGCAACCGATACCGTGCTCCAGAGCCATGGGCAGGCGAAGGTGATTACTGCCGCAAACGTGTTTGCACACATCCTGGACCCAAACAGCGTGGTCGAAAATATCGCGCGGCTCCTCACTCCCGATGGCGTGTTTGTGTCCGAATCGCACTATCTTTTGGGACTGATCGAAACCCTCCAGTACGACACCATCTACCACGAACATCTGCGCTATTACTCTCTCCAGAGCATCAAGTTCCTGCTCGAGAAGCATGGCTTCACCGTGTTCAAAGTACAGCGTATTCCTACGCACGGCGGATCGATTCGTGTGTATGCCACTAAGAGCGGCAACTATGCAGCAGACGGATCGGTTGAGGCGTTGCTTGCGGAAGAAGAGAAAGCCGGACTGATGGGAACAACATGGGTCGAATCATTCCGCAAAGGCATCATTGCATCGAAAGTGGATCTCTACGCTCTTCTGAAAGATATCAGTGCCAAGGGACAGGCAGTCTATGCCATCATCTCACCGTCACGCGCGGCAACACTCGTGAACTACGTTGGCCTCGATGACGGTCTGATTCCGTGTGTCATGGAAATCAAAGGATCGAAGAAAATCGGGAAGTACATGCCGGGCCGCCACATTCCTGTGCTTGAGGAAACGAAGCTCTACGAAGATCAGCCGCCGTATGCCCTTCTCCTGTCCTGGCATATTGCCAGCGAGCTCATGACGAATCTGAAAAAGAGAGGCTACACAGGCGATTTCATCATCCCGCTGCCCACGCCAAAAATTGTGCGCAACAGCGAGATTGCACTCTGATAGCCGGTTACTTTTTAGAACAGACTCTCGTAGATTTTTGTGAGTGCCTCCGCACTTTTACGTACATCGTGCGCTTCGGCCCAGGCACGGCAGTCATCGCGGTTGATGGTCTGACGCAGGAGGATATCGCCAATTCTTCCAGCAATTTCATGGGCGTCGTAGGGGGCGCAAATGTAGCC
>CAYRQG010000022.1:10861-12293 GCA_964426345.1 uncultured Candidatus Peribacteria bacterium | reverse complement strand
TCGGACCACAGGCAGCTTCCAGGTGACCCTTTTGTACAAGAATTACTGTAGTAATACAGTAACACAAACACTACAAGGAAACGTTATACCAAAGCCAAACAGCACGTATGCATCGGGCGTCTATTCAAAGGCGCCACCACTCGTGGCCTGTACCCCGACCAGCTTTTCGGGTGTGAGCATTACCGAGCTACTGCCGAACCCCACGGGTGATGAACAGGATGGAGAATGGATAGAACTTTCCAATCCCGGACCCCAGGCGAAGTCCCTCTGCGGGTGGTCTTTGGACGATGGTCCCGGAGGCAGTCATCCGTACCACTTGAGCACCCTCCAGCTTCCGCCGGAATCCTTTCTTACCCTTCCGCGGAGGCAGACAAAAATCGCCCTCAATAATGATCACGACCAGGTGCGTCTTATTGCACCTCTGCCGGAAGGGGGTACGGGTTTACTGCTCTCCGTTCAATTTGATCATGCGCCCGATAACGCATCATACGCAGTTGATCCTCAATCTGTGTGGAACTGGACACAGCACCCAAGTCCGGGCGAGGCCAACCGTTTCCAGGAAGCGGCAACCGCATATCTGTCGTCACATATTCGTATCAGCGGTGCCCTGCCCAATCCCAAAGGGGCTGACACCTGGGATGAATGGATAGAGCTCACCAATACAGCAGGCTGGCCTATTTGGCTGAATGGATGGACGATCCGCGATACGCACGGCAAAGAGTTGGATCTTACCGGAACAGTGCTCGCAAAAGTGGAAACAAAGCGCATCTGGCTCTCGCGATTGGGATATACCCTTGGCAATGAAGCCGATACATTGTTACTGATTGATACAGAGGGAGCCATTCGTTCCATTCTCTCATGGGAAAATGCAAGAGAAGATGTTGTGCAAAAGCCATTTACGCCAAAAGAATCATCGACAGGTGCCGTAGTGCGACAGGTTATCGATGGTCATACCTTTGTGGTGCAATTAGATGGCGACACAACGCACCTCCGGACACTGCAGTTATTGGGGATCGATACTTTCCCCATAACCCACTCCGGCATAGATATTGCTTCTAAAGAATTTTTACTAAAAGAATATAGTAGAGCCCTAATAGTAAACAAAAAAATTGATCTACAATTTGATACAATAAAGAAAAATAACGATAGCGCATTAGTTGCCTATGCATTTTTAGATGGAGAGGACATACAACAAAAAATACTGACACAGGGATTGGCAGCAGTAGCGCGCGATCAATCCTTTGGTCGTCTGCTGGAATATGAAGCCTATGAAAGTATTGGGCGTACATTGAAAACAGGCATATGGAGCTCTCCTCAATTTACCGCATTCTACGATCAACGGAGTGCAGACCAAGAGCTTTGGAGAGATGTGAGCGTGCATGGTATCAGCCTGAAACCCGATACCCCCGAAGGCCTTATAGCATCTGGATCG
>CAYRQG010000022.1:5138-10851 GCA_964426345.1 uncultured Candidatus Peribacteria bacterium | reverse complement strand
GTGCATATCAAGCCAAGTAAGCCCGTTCCACTCTTCGCCTCCATCAATAACGCACCCTATCTCCCATTCAGTGGCTCGCTTCTGATTACTGATACGCAGACTATCCGTGTGTATGCAGAGGCTGGATTGCCCGATACAGAGCCTATCCGTAGTCCTATTGTCGAAAAGACGTACGTCGTAGATACAGATGTCCCTACACGCGGCATTTCCATCAGCGAAATCTATCCTTCTCCAGGAAAAGGAGAGAGCGAATGGATAGAATTGGAAAATAGGAATGATAAAGAAGTGTCTTTGGCTGGATGGCTATTGGATGACACGGCAAGCGGAGGAAGTGTTCCATGGCGCATGACTGCAGATATCACTATTCCCGCACATAGCTTTAGACTTTTTTCCAAAGAGAATACAAAGCTTGCTCTGAATAACAGCGGAGATGATGTACGCCTTCTCACTCCTTCAGGAAAGGTGGTAGATATACTCACCTTTGGATCTGTAAAAACAGGCCAGTCAGTTTACTGGAAGGAAGAGACATCATCGTTGTGTACGACGCAAAAACCAACACCACTTGATACCAACATTTGCGTCATACAGAGTAAAAAAAGTACTCAGAAAAAAACAAGTAAATCAGGGACAAAGTCGAAAAGTAAAAGTACAAAATCAACTATTAAAAAGCCGACGAAAAATGAATTATATGAGAAATCACAGTCGGGAATGTTTCTTGGTTTGGAGGGTCAGATTCTGAATACCAAACAGCTAGGAAAAAGTAAGAATACATCCGGATTTTTTGATGGGATTGGTCTTGGTTTATTGCTCAGTGCAGGAATGCTTTTGGCATGGATTTTCCGGAAAAAATACAGTCCTTTTTAGTGGATATTTCTGTTTTTACAATTTATTTCTCTTATACTTTCACTCTTATGGCACAACGCATTACTCTCGGCATTATTCTGGAACATATCCAGGCATTGAAAAATGATCTGCAGCAGCAGATATCTAGGCTTGATCAAAAAGTCGATAAGGGATTTGATGAAGTAAACCGGCGATTTGTAGAAGTTGATCGAAAATTTGAAGAAGCCCGCCTCCATCGGCAAGCCTTGCAGGAAGATCTGGAGGCAACTATTCGCCTCCAATCAAAGCAACAGAAGCAAATAAGACGGCTGCAGACTGCTTAAATGTAGAAGTGCATTTTGACAAAATACAGTTTTGTGATACAATATTCTTATGTCACACGGTCACGACGAAGGCGGACACGATGAGCATGGTCATGACGAACATGGCGATGCACATGATGAACATGGGCATGATGCTCATGAAGCAGAATCGCACGATTCACATGCTGTAAGTGCAACACAAAGCTGGACAAGAAATGCTTTGTTTGGCTCTTTAACTGCTCCGACTAAACATAAGGGTAAAATGGCGTTAGGGGCTCTTGCAGCTGGTCTTGCAATGCCTTTACCACTTGCTTTAGCCCTGCCAGCAGGTGCTTTTTTAGCGCCTCCCATAGCTGATGGGATTAGGAGGTTCCGGAATTACTGGGGGAAAGTCATAGGCATATAAAGAAAGGACTTCCATGAAAGTGGGCTTTGTGGTACAATATTTTGATGTCTGAAAAACCAAAGCTCAATATTGAAGGCCATGAAAGAAAGTCAAAAGATCTGCAGACAGTGGATCGCACTTTGTCGAATGCGGATAATCTGGCGGGAACAAAATTAAATAAACCCGAGATGCAGCGCACAGCGGCAATTGTGCAAGTAGTCGGTGGTGAGATGCGCTACACACCGGAGCAGGCGACAAAAAATTATCGCAACGAAGTGGAAGACACGACACTGAAAGACAGCAAGGAATACGTTGCACTTAGCAATAAAATTATTGAGCAGATGAAAATCAAAGCGCAAGCGGTGGAGAATGTCTTTGCACTTATTGAGAAACACAAAGCGCAAATTCCAGAACAGTACAAAGAAGCTGTTGATGCGTTCCTGAAAGCAGCGGTGGATCCTACAACGAACAAGCTCACATTGCTGAATGGATTTGAAACAAACAAAAAAAATGTAGAAAATCAGCTGACATTGATTCAGGGGATTATTCAGGCTGGTCAGGACAAAGATGCAGTGCGCGCAGACATCAATAAAATTTGGAAAATTGCAGACTTGCCCGGTGGTACAGGAAAAGTGGATACCGGGTTCAATAAAGAAGTGGATATGGCAGTCATGCGCGAACATGCGAAGCAGGTCGCCAGTGTTGCCGATGCACTGACAGCAACCATCAATACGATTCCATTGAACGAAATTCTGTTTGCCCTGCAGAATTATAAGAGCATGTCGGATCAGGAGCAGCGCAATATTATGCTGACACAGCAAACAGACCGCGCAAAATTCCTGAATAGAATTGCTGGTACACCTACCGCTGAACAGTTATTGAAAGAAGCGACGGTCGAACATACCGTTAAGAAGCCCACAATGGCGTTGGGTATCGTTGTACCTAATGTCTTTACATATGAAAAAGCAAAACAGATTGATGTCGCATACTTGGCGTATTGCATCCGCTATGCATCCGATGCGAAGAAAGGTGCGACACAAGAATTGAAAGATCTTCAGGATCATTTGGGAATCGCCGAGACGGATTTATTCATTGATCCAGCTACCCCGGGTCTGCAGGCAAAGATCGAAGAATATCTGAAAGAAAGTATTCCTGTTCCAAATCCGGCAGGCGTAGATACGAAAAATCTGTTGGTGAAGATGAATTTTTCTGAAGATATCGGAAAGATGATCGAAAAAGATCCCGAGCTGCTAGACAATGTATCGCTCAGAACGCTGTTTTTGTTTAAAGGAACAAAAGTAGGAGGACTCGTGAGTGTCCGCGGTTCTATTGTAAAAATGCTTGAGGACAAGAAAATTACGAAAGAAGATCTTGTGAATGTTCTGACGCTCTTGCAATTTCCATTTGGAAAAAGCGAAAAGGGCACCTGGAATGATACGAAGATAAAGTCCGAAGCACTGTATCAAAAACTGATTTCAGAAAAAGCAATAAGCGAAGATAAAAATAAGGTCCTTGTTCTTGATGATCAGGCAAAATTGGAGGAGCAATTCCCGGTAGGAACGTTTGATGCAAATATTGTTCAAGATATTGCCAATAAAATTAGCGCTGAACAGCCTGTAGATCTCCCCTGGGAAAAGGATGTGGAATTCATGATGAAGCCAATCGGAGACGTTGCAAAAAATGGATACTATTATTGGCTAGCGTATGTCAAAAAAATCCCCGATGACTTCAAGTCTAACAAACCCGGTGACAAGAAATTGGCCGAGGCCATCCTGAAGAGTGATATTATTAAAGAAGCTACAAAAGCATTTATTGCGCTCAAGCAGGATGAAGATGCAGACAAAAAGCCCATTGTGCAGAGCGAGGTGGTGAAGAAGGCTATTGAAGAGAATGAGAAGAAGAAGACGGAACTTGCAAAAGGAACAGATGCAAGCAGCCGCGTTCTTGCGCAGAATGCTGATGCGGCAAATCTGGTAAAAATCAGTCGCTATGTGCATAAGCAGCTTGATGCCATGGGTATGAACACCCGCCCGCGCGAGCAGCAGGACATTGCGTTCTGGCTTGCGATGCACAAGGACCTCGATACAGCGCGTGTGTATCTTAATATGAAGACGCCGGATGTGAACCAGCTTCCTGGCTTTACCGATTCAGACAAAGTAAATCTCGGTCTCTATGTTCAGTCACTCTTTGTAAATGAGCACCTGCGTGGAACGGACATTCTGGGTGCTATGAAATTCAAGCTTGGAGTCACTCTGAATCCTATGGCATTGCAGGTGATGGAGAATACAAAAGACACACTTGGTGTTCCGCTCTCTGCTGGACCTGCGCGTATGGAAGAATGGTTTAGTGCTCCGGAAAAAGCAGGGCCATCCCTTGATGCAATTCTGGAAGGGGAGCCTGGCGCAAAAGCTGCTCTTATTACGGCATTTACCACGAATACGCCGCAGGAATATGGAACAGTGACCGGTGAAAAGAGAACAATAGATCCCGTGGAAGCCCGCACCACCGTGCAGCACATTATGCAGCACCTGACGCGTCAAAAAGAAGACTACGGTCAGTCTGTGTTCCACAGTCAGCGTAAATTGCGGTATGCAGATCCTCTGGATGTACTGCGCAATGGAAAAGATTCGCTGATGGGTATGCTCTACAGCAACGACAAAAGCCAGCAGGGGATCGCAATTACTCTCATGATTTCTGCCGGCTATATTTTGTACCGCACCTGGACGAAGGGGGGTACGTTTGGAAAGGGCCTTGTGCTCTCTATTCCGCTTTTCTTTGGAAGTGATGCTGTACTCCGCAAAATGACCGGTCAGGGCGTGTTGGATCGTTTGGGCATGCAGTATATGAACGAAAAAGACAGAAGTACTGTGGTGGAACAATTCCGCCGCAAGTTTGAAAAGGAACAGAAATATTCTTTCCTGAAGGAAGATACCGGTCACATTGCTCTGCGGGAGTTGATGAAATCCAACGACGGTCCCATGAAGAAGAGTCGTGTGGGAGAGTTGATCGATTGGCGTATGCAGGTGGGAAAAACCGCTGAGCCGAATTTCCGCGGAACACTGCCGGATTCGCTGAAGGCATCTATGATGGCTGTAAAAGCAAAAATGCCTCTGGCAGACAGAAATAATACAAAGGCGGATCAGCGAGAAGAAACAGCCAGTGAGTATTTGTATCTCGCATTCGAAGCACTGTGTATTGATGTTGCGGATCGGAATAACCTGCCCGAACCCAAAGCCGTGAACGGTGCTGCACTGATCCAGAAGCGTTACGTCACCTTTGAGGATAAAGAGGCATACGGCGAAAACGGAAAGAGAGTGAAAGAAATTGCGGATCAGAAAGGCGGACTCACGATGCTCGATGTGCTTGTGTACGAGCGTCCCACTCCTGCCACGAAAGAGTTACTCCTCCAGAACGATACATTCCTGGAATGGGTGCTCCGCGGAACAGGAATCACTATTGAAGCTGCCAAGAGAAAGCTGTCCCAGAACATGAGCCTTGCGCAGATTTACGCAGAGCACGGAATGCAGGTGGCTCCGGAATATCTGGAAATGGCACAGACATGGCTCAACCCACGCGCAAAAGCAACGTACGAATATTTGCGCTTGGTGTGTGTAAAGAATTACGCAGCAATGAAAGCAGAAGCCTATGCTGCATTGAATTTGGCAAGCAATACACTTTCACAATTGGGAGTGATTATTACTACAGCCGGCCCCGATCTTATCCAGTGGACGTGGGAAACTAGTACGTACATTGGACGCGAAGGAATCGACATGCTGCAAAATACGTACCGTATTCTCCACAAGAACGGACTTATTACCGGACCCATGATTGATTTCTTTGATCGCCTGTCGCTTTCTGTGGCAGGGTTCCGTCTCACTGATCTCATCTTGTTTGAATCCGCATTGGATTCCAACGATCCCGAAGCACTCAACAAGCACGTGGAACATTTGGCGAAGGAGGAAAACTGGAAGAAGGATTTCCTGCGTCAGGTGAATACCATTAGTACGGGTGTGGATAATGGTTTGATGAATACCTGGATCACTCAGGCAAAAATTGATGTGGGTGCTACAGGAAATGATCCCTACAAAACAATGGTTGCCTATGAGCTTGTGAAGAGACGTGTCTATAGCTACGTCATTCAGCAGCGTGGCAAAAATGGGGCAAAGGTTTCTCTTGTGAATCA
>CAYRQG010000022.1:0-5128 GCA_964426345.1 uncultured Candidatus Peribacteria bacterium | reverse complement strand
TGCAGGAAGGTGGAAAGAACATTGAAAGCGTATACGGACTCGTTGCGCTGCGTGTGCTGGATATTGAAAGAAATGAATTCAAAGTGGAAGAATGGACTGCACTGCCGGCTTTCCTGAAAACACCTGTCGAAGGTCTGTTGAATGGTTTGCCCCATGCAACGCTGGAGCGCGAAGATGCCCGTCAGTACCTGGTGGGACTCGAAGAGTACTACACCCACTTCCGCCGCAGTGCCCTCAAGGCATTTGCACCGGACACCGATTGGGATCATGGAAAACTGAAACAGTACGATGCATATCTGCAGACAGTGCTTACGAATGCTGTATTGGATATGACGCTTAGCCATGCAGCAGGTCAAAATGATCCTGCGCCTGGACTCGCGATCGATAAGGCTATTCCGGAAAAAGATATTGCAAAGCCATTTGAGCTGAAAATTGCAGAAGCCCAGGCATTCCTGGACTACCTGCGTGCAGAACGCGGCAACGCTCCCGATGCGACCAAATTGACCGATACAAAGTTTGCTGCCTTTGAATCCGATGGCGATGCACAAAATCTGAAACCATACCTGAAGATTGCCAAAAAACTTCAGCAGGCACCGAAACCAGGAAAGGATCTGGAAGCTGCAGAAATTGCCGATATTGATGCAGCACTCGAGACGAATTCAAATGATGCGACTACCTTGCAGAGACTGCTCCCCGGATTAAGAGCAGATTACCCGCGTCGCGATGAAGTCATCACGCGATTCAATGATGCTGCAACGGAATTGATGGCTGAGGACATACCGAAAGAGAAAAAAGAAGCAGCGCTCATTGCACTCCAGGGTACTGCTGCATATAAGGAAGAAATGCGTGACATGTTGCTGAAGGAATTCCAGGCGATTCCGCTGGCAGAGGATGCGCAGAAAATCAGAAAGCAGCCCAATGTGTACGCACCCGAAATTTTGAATGACCTTGTGGATAGAGCACTCATTGATGCACTGCAATTAAAGTTCAAAGAAATAGTGGCTGTAAAAATTGACGATGTGCAGACGCACCCAGACAGGGGTGTATGGGAACAGGATCTTCTGAAAATGTATAAAGCCGCAGAAACGCCCAAGGTGCGCGATACCATTTCCCAGGCTTTGGAGTATGTGAAGTATCAGTTGAAGCACAATGGCGATGCAGATCCGATTTCCGGCAAAACAGGATACGCGAAATATCTTGAGTACCTTGAAAGCAATAAAGTCGATAAGAAAGACTTCCCACCCGAAAACGCATGGGTTAATTCCAGTGCACATTCCAAAGAAAGAATGAAAAAGAATCTGAACGTAAGTGAAACATGGCTGAAAGCATCCAGCGGAACGAGTTTAAGTAATTTCTTCCTAGGAGAGAGTCTGGAAGACAAAATTATCATTCTTAAGAATGAATACCACATTGCGCCATAATAGACATATTTAAAATATATACTAAAATATACATATGAAACCTACAGATCACACACACGGCCCGGACGATGAAACGCCAAATCAGAAGCGGGAAAGGGAGAGTCGTGAGCGTATTAATAGGCAGTATGCAGAACACTATGGTTTCCCTGTTCCTGGTTCTGGGGATGATGTCTTTAATGATCTGGAAGACAATGCAACGGAGCAGGGGCAAAATGGATCAGAATCAACACCTGAACATGATTCTTCTCATGAAATTGATTTAGATGTCGTAAGAGGAAACGTACATAAAAAAGCGAGCGATATTTTGCAAGATGGTGATTCGAGGATTGGTTTAGATTCGAGTGATTCAGGAATGATTTGGCTATCTTCCGATTCCGATAGTGATATTCCCGTTGCCCGGCCTGTTGGTAGTCCTGATTCTGATCCTGAATTTGATTATACAGCCAGTTCTTCCACTGGAGGAAACGGCGGTGGTGGAAGGGGTGGAGATGACGGCGATCGTTGGACCATGGATGATAGTGACGACGATGATACGAACGATAGTAGTGACGACGATTGGTCTGCCGATGACGCTGACCATTCAGACGATACCGATGACGATACGATTTCTTTTGATGATGAAGAGTCTGAGAATACGGATGAGTTTGAAGATTCTGAAGATACAGAGGATGACGAAGACGATGAAGACGTCGAGGATGACGAAGATGATGAAAATGATTACCACGATGACGAGGATGATTCCGACGACGATGATGAAGTAGAACAGCCCTCACCAGGAATTTTGGCCCGCGCAATGGACTTCTTGAGGGGTGATCCAACCCGCCGTTGGGGTGACAGTCTGCCAAAATGGATGAAGCAGCCACCCATGGCGAATGCAGCAGGTATTTTGACATCGTTACCGATTGCAAAGACTGTTGGAAATATTCTTCTCAACGGAGTTGCTGCAGGAGCGCCTCTTGCTACCTACATTGGTTTGCCAGTGGCTTCCAGTGGTAGCTTGCTTGTGAGTGCCGCCAGAACAGCACGTGGACAAGATAATGCCAAGCGCAGACAGGAAGAGGAGCCTATTAGTGACACGGATCTCTTAGAGATTCGTCAGGCACTTTCCCTGAATGAAGGAGGGGATCTTATTGATACCGCAGAAGAGCAAACTGCGGCACAGGTTGTCGACAGACTTGGTATTCTGAAAGTAAAAACATTCCCGCTCTGTGGTTCCGACGAAGAGTATGCGCAGGAAGTGTATCGCAGAATTCACCCGGTTCTTTCAAGAGGTGCACATGATGATGGAGATGAAGAACCAGAGCTTGAACATGAAGGTGTGCCGGGAGGGTGTCCAGAACGTTGGAGTGAAAAAAAGAAAGAAAAAATCAGAAAGCAGCTTCGCTCCCAGAAGTTGTATGATGCCTATGTGCAGCTTCTTGCTGACGCTCATCATGGGGAAGAACATGCAGAGCATGCAGATGACGAAGGCGGAGATGATCATGGTCACGGTAAGTCCTTGAAAGCACTGACAGAATCACAAATCAAACAAGTGAGCGTGCAGCTTGGGCGCATGATGTATAACCGTCACTTGGCGCAGAATCATTTCGGTCGCGCATTTGGACTGGCAGGTGCGGCAGTGTTGGGAACGATGACTGGTACCATTGTTCCGTTTGCTATTGCTGGTGGAATTGAAGGTGGCCGCGAACTCTACCGCAGATATCGCGTCAATCAGTCTCATCTAAAGTACAACAGTAAAGGCAACATTGTGAATACATCCAATGGAAAAGATGCCCTGGTGCTGCCTCCTGAAAAGAAACTGGAAGAGGAACATGAAGATCATCGTTCAAAAGAAGAATTAATAGATGATTTAAGTGACTTGAAAGCCAAAAAAGAAAAGGCTGAAAGTCGTCATGATGAATGGGTTAATAAAAAGAAAACAGTTACTAGGGAAACAAAAAAGTTAAACAATGCAATTATTGAATGCAGAGAAGATATTGACGCCATAGCAAAAGGCAGAAATATTGATGCGCTTAGTGAACGTGAACTAGACAAAATTGATAAAGTTGAGCGAGAAATGAGAAGGTTACAGCGCGAGTTACGAGAGCTAGACAGCCTTTCAGATATTGAAGATGAAATTACAGCTGCAAAAACAAAGATAGAAAAGGTCGAAAAATCTATAGATGAACTTAAGAAACTTATTCGCGAAAGTAATCACCATCACCATGAGCCAGAAAAATGGACAAAAAAGGTATGGAATTTCGTCGCAGGATCCGATGCAACGAAGGGTGTTTTGAATCTTACAAAAGATGTTGGAATCAGAGGCGGACTTGGAGCACTTGGAGGTGGCGTTCTTGGTAGTTATCTCGGAGTACCGGGATGGGGAGCTGTTCTAGTGGGTGGATATGTTGCGGGGAAATATATCGTGAACAGACTCACTGGAACTGCCAGCAATCCGCATCCGAAGGTAGATGTGCATCACGATACTGCACACGGAAAGAAAGACGATCACGGTCATGCCAAAAAAGATGACCATAAAGCTGATACCCATCATTAATCTATGACTGCCCACGCTCCAGCCGCCGGCCCACATGCAGACGATCATGCAGAGGCGCATGATGATCACGCGGATACCGCTGAAGCGCCTTCATCGATAGCTTCAAACAGAGTCTCTGACATGACCTTTGGAACCACAAACCGTATTCGCGGGGTGGTGGGTAATTTGAAAAACAGGGCATCCGAATGGGATCTGAAGCCTATTCCTGCCGCTCCTACATGGAATGCAGTGGGAAAAGCCGCTGCACTCGGTGCTATTGTGACCATGCCCCATCTGGCAGCCACTGCAGCAGTGGGAGGGTATGTGGGAAGTAAAATCTATAAAGCCGGTGTGAAGTACACGCCGCTCTCTTATGTCGATAAAGCTGCTAGATCTGTCACTCGTACGGGTATTGATATGGTCAAAGGTGCCGCCAGCGTTGCGACTTACCCATTGAGAGTGGCTGGTAATCTTGCAATGAATACAGTACGACTGGGTGCGAAAGCTGCAGCAAATACAGTCGCATTCGGAACGGACATCCTAACCGATATAGAAACCGCCATTAACGTAAAAAGCGGCCTGCCATCGACCACCAATTTGCCGGCTCAGGTGCTGATTGGCGGGAAAAATCTCGTGAAAGGCGTGTTGTGGGATTTGCCCAAAGGAATCTTGGTAAACTTCGCAAAACACCCTGTTGCAGGGACAGCAATCGGCCTTTTGGGTGCTGGAGTGCTCGCCAATGCCGGAATGGACCTGGGAGTTCTGGGAAGTGCCGGAAGTACCGCTCTTTCCAGGGTGGACCAGCTCTTTAACTTTGTGATGAGCTTCCTGCCCAAATAAAGCCCACATAACCGTCCAAAAGGAGATCTATTGCTCAAAAAGCTCATTTTTGCTATAATAATGAGAAAACTTTATGACACCCACACCCACACCGACAGCGGCTTTGAGTCCGGAAGAAATCTACAATTTGTTGATGGATGGAATTGAACCGGCACTCACCACGTACAATCTTCCTCTTTTGGATGGAATGTATATGGACGAAACACCCGAGGAACACGAGGCGCGTATTGCAGCATACGAAAAAGCATTCGTAGAATTTGATAAGCAGTACAAGCGCTACATGGAAGGATGGGAAAATTATTACATGAGCCTCCGGAAGAAAGCGGAATCATTGGGACGCAAGACGCGCGAG
>CAYRQG010000021.1:9991-12302 GCA_964426345.1 uncultured Candidatus Peribacteria bacterium | reverse complement strand
CCCTCGTCGCCCGCGGCCCCTGGCGCTTCGACGCGATGGAGCCCGCGCGCTACGTCGCGACCCCGGACGGCGGTGAACGCCCCGCAACGGCCGGATCGTGCGACATCTGCGGGCAGGGAATCAAAAACTTTTCGTTCAGTTGGAGTGATGTGTAGTGTCTTCATTGGTGGGCACTATACAGCATGCTGACTTCTGCAACAATTTCTACACTAAGCCTGTGCCAGAGCCATTCGCAATGCATCTTCCCCTGCTCGCGCCTGTTCAAAGACTTCTTCAAATGAACGCGTACCATCGGCATACGGCTGGAGCATGGACAACTTATCCCCTGCTGCCAGAGCAATAACCCGCACCGGTACATGCAGTGCCAGAGCAGCGAGTGCGCCATGATACCGTTCAGTGAGGACGACCGATGACTGCGCAATGGCCACGCTCAAAGCATGCATAGTGAGAACCGGCACAATCGTCGATCGCTCCCCGGCCATCTGCTGTAATTCTTTTGCAATGTGCTGCTCACTCTTGCTCCCAGGTTGCATGAGTAGAATGGAAACCGGGAACACGGGATACCGCTTGAGAACCTCTCGGACTGCATCCAAAAAAGCAGTACTGGAATTATGTCTGGGGATCAGTGTGATCACAGAATTTGTTCTATTTACATTTGTATTTTTCAACAGCAAAACAACCGGATCAAACGTTCGAACACATTTTTTATTCTTCAAAAAGGCATCCGCTCTTTCTCCCGATTCTTCATCGCGAACAGAGACAAACGCCGCATGCCGAACCACCCAACGGGTCAGTACTGTCCCCCACCAACTCCTGCAGGGTCCAATCCCCTGGAATGCTAACAAATATGGTTTTCGGAAGATATATGCAACGAACGCATGCACAAACCAGATCCAGCATGCTTTTCCTGATTCTACATCGGTAAAAAGGGAGCCTCCTCCAAATACGACTGCATCGGTCTTTTGAAATGCCTGAAGAGTCTGCAGCCATGACGATCCTGCGAATGAATGAAATCCTGCGGGTAAGCGCGGTAACTCTCCGTTTGTAGGATGCGCTGAAAGAACTGTCCATTCGCTGTCCAGGAAAGCCTGCAGGAAATAGTCTTTCAATGCTTCATCGCCTACATTGCCCACGCCGTAATTCCCAACGAGTATGGAACGCATGGGAGGAGTGTAACGGGAAGCAGATGCATCACAAAATCAGCAATGCAATCAACACGAATAGATGAATTAAGCGGCGGGAGCGTCTGCTGCCGGTGCTTCTGCTGCAGGAGCTTCTGCAACGTCTGCAACAGGCTCTACAGCCTCGACTGCAGCCTCTTGGACCTCAGCAGGTGTTTCGACTACATTGTCGGCTGCAACGGCAAATTCGTTCTCTGTGGTGAAACGCTCGGTCATGCGAGCAGCCTTACCGGTCTTACCGCGGATGAAGAAGAGCTTGGCGCGGCGTACTTTAGCCACTTTCTTCACTTCGATTTTTTCAATAACAGGAGAATGGATCGGGAAATTCTTCTCGACTCCGATGCCGGATACGATCTTGCGGACTGTAAACGTGGAATCAGCCTCTGTGTGGCCTCTGTGCAGGTTAATGACCAAACCCTCGAAAATCTGGATGCGCTCCTTTCCACCTTCCTGGATCTTTTCGTGGACGCGAACGGTGTATCCCGGCTGAATATCGGGGACCTTGCGGAGGAAGTTCTTTGCCTGAGCTTGGATAATCTGAGAGGTCATAGGGGTCTTAAAAAGGTAGCGGTAGAGTATAGAGAGCCGTTCTCGGTGTAAAGGGTTGTTTTTCAGTTATCTGTTACCTGTTATGTGTTATCTGGATTCTTTTAGGAAAAAAGCCTTTAAAACAGCCTAAAACAATTCAAAGGAACAAAAAAAACCGATAACAGTTTTCCTATAACAGATAATAAATTACTTTTGAGCTTCCTCAATCTGCTTCTGCAGGGTGTTTAAGACAATCAAATGGCGTGGATCGTTGAGAATTTCCAACACAAATCGATCCTTCAGGCTGAGACGATAGAGGAAGTCGGCTTCGGAGAAAATGGAGTACTTTACATACTTCATTTGAGCATCCTGAGCCAAAAGCGCCTCCAAAACCTCTTTTTTCACATCTCCAACGAGCAACAAATCCACTTTACTCTCTGTTCCACACAGATTTCCGGCCAAAAGCAGCAATTTCACGTTCGGAATGGCTTTTAGGCTGGATACAAACGGGCTTTCACCCTGAACAGCCTTACTGAACATATTTCGAAGGTCGTTATAGAGGATGAATTCGGTATCAATACGGTAATACTTTTTTCTGTTCT
>CAYRQG010000021.1:1943-9981 GCA_964426345.1 uncultured Candidatus Peribacteria bacterium | reverse complement strand
GGCCGCAGCGGCGGAGGTTTTCAAGCTCACGACGAATGGAGTTAATCTGTTCATTCAGCAGGCGGGGCAATTCACGGATGAAGTACTCCTCCTCTGGGTGAAGGAGGAAGGTGGAAAGCAGTTTCACTCGGGTCTGCGAGCTAAAAAGCGCCTTGAGGACAGATGCGGAAGACATGTTCACAAACAGTATTCAGGATTACTTGTATAGTGCAAGAAAAGTACTCAGTAGATTGTATACGAATTGTATACAAATAAAATGGCTTTTGAAAGCCAAAATATAGTATTTTTACCTATACTCAAAATGGTCATTGAACACAATTTATACTCGCATAGGATTCCCTTCTATGGTCTAGCAACATTTCCACATTCATGGAAAAGTATACAAACAGCGTCTCAGATTGCTCCAAAAAACATCCTTGGACCCCCTGGAAAAGAGGGGGTATCTGACCAAAAGGCCCCTTGCCTAAACACAGGAATCCGGGGGCATATCATTGATGAAAATGTGAAAAAATGCTACAATAGTGGGAATGCATACACATACAAAATACTACCGACACGGCCTTCTCCTCCTGGTTCTTTTTGTGTGTCTCACGCTGCCGGACTGGGCGTCGGCCCTGCCTGCCGCTCCTGCTGCAGCATTACCCGCGGGAATGGAGGCAACCATTGCAGCTGCTGTTTCCAAAATCATTTCGATTCTCAATATCCTCACATGGATTTTGTTTATCTTCCTGAACTTCGTTCTGGATCCGCAGTTTATTTTTGATCTGGGAGGAAATGACGGACTGATGGATATGCTCAATGAAATCTGGCAGCTCTCGCGCGACCTCATGAATATCCTCTTCGCGCTGGTGCTGGTGGGAACAGCTGTCTACACCATTGTGACTGCCAACAAAGAATTCGTCTCCTCTCATGCAAAAAAATTCGTCCTTGCGGTGGTGCTGGTGAACTTCTCGTGGTTTGTGCCGCGCGTGATTATTGATATCTCCAATGTAGCTGCAGCCACCATTTACGGTATCCCCTCACTCCTGCTGCCGGATGACACGATGTGTAAATATCAGACAGCAGAGAACGAAGATACAAAATGTACAGTGATTACGGCACCAGTCCCTGAAACACCGACATCTGCTGCAGTACCGGGAGTCTATACCTGCCCCTGCCGCGTGGTGGTGGATGCGAAGTTGTTTTTAAGCCAGGCAGAAACAGATAAGTACACGACGGATGCCATGAGAACAGCCGGGTGGGAGTGTCAGGGAACGATTCTGTGCTACAGAACCAAAGCCTGGAGTGCCAAACTAGTATCCGGACATTCTGCCGTCCTGAACGGGCTCATCATTAACCACGCGCACTTGGGGACTATGGCAAAAGTACCTGCCCCCACGAATGCCACGAACCTCTCCCAGATGACAAAGCTTCTCATGACAGAAGCGATCATTCTCCTGATTCACGTTGCGCTCTTCTTCCCGCTGCTCGCGATGTTTGTGGCGTTTGTGATCCGCATCCCGATTCTCTGGCTCACCATGGCATTCATGCCGTTCATCTTTTTGAGCTGGGTGATTTCCGGGGAAATTGCGGGCATGACCGACCGCATCTGGAAGGAATTTATTAAGGCGGCATTCCTGCCGGCCATGATTGCCATTCCTCTGAGCGTCGGATTCATTCTGGTGAATGCGGGTGATCAGTTGAAAGCGAGTCCCGTGGAAGCCATTCAGATCCGCCTGATAGATAGCGTGAATAATTTCTGGCAGCTCCTCTGGTGGATGATGACACTTGGGGTGATGTGGGTGGGAACCTTCATGGTCTTTGAGAAAGCCGGCGGACTCTATGCCAGCACAGCAAATACCATCAAGAACACAGGAGAAGCGTGGGGCAAACTGGCACTCAAGGCTCCTCTGGCCGTGGAAGCACTGCCTGGCATTGGTATGACGCCGCTTGCTGCACTCAAAACCTTCAGCCCGCATAATCTTGATAATGAAATCAGCGGCCCCGATGGTATTAAGGGCGCACTCGCCCGCTTCAAAGCAGGAGGACTGGGCGCCCATGCAGGTGCTACCGGTGCAGGTGCTGCGGCTGGAGCTGGTGGAAAGAGTCTCAGTGATCTCGAACTGGAACAATTGCATAGAGATCTTGTGAAGCTGCAAACTGATATTGCTGCACGTCCTGCAGACAAAGAGGCGCTCATGGCAGCATTCGAGGCTAAGGCAGAAGCATCGAAAGTAGGCCTGAAGCTGGATAGAACGGATACAAAGGGATCTATCAAGGCCTTCGTGGTCGGCCTGAAGTCCAAGGGAAGAAATGGTGACAAGGTCGATAACATTAACGATATTGCCGACAAATTCTAATCCATAAACGCATTCTCTCCATTCTCACTTCTTGATACATGGGTGCAGAAACACGAAACATCGGCAACCTGGGTGGTGCGCCACGCAGATCAATAGAGAATACGCGCCTCGAAACCGCACGCGACCGGCTCATGGCCGATACCTCCAAGGATTACGCGGAGAAAATCGCGATCATTGCAGAAAATCAGGAGAAAGCATATGAGGGCCTGAAGCATGGGACCGATCTCTTTTTGAAGAGAATGGAAGCAGTCGGCAGGGATCTTTCGGAACACACACTCGGGAAAAGCTGGACAGCGGATGTCGCTGCAGCATTCAGCGGAACCGATGAAGGGGAGAATGTATCTGAAAGCCTGCAGGAAATCGCGGAGAAGTTAACGGCGGAAGTACCGGATGTGGAAACAGGTATGCCCCCGCATCCGTATCTCACTCCCTACAACAACTATGTGAAGGGTGCCGGAAATATCCCCACGTACCGCATCATGGGAACACTGGCAGATATACGGACCCTGGAGAATCTGCTCAAGGAACGCAGCCTGACACCCGCACAGAGAAACGTAACACAACGATTACTGTCTGCCGTGAGGGCCTATGCTAAAAATGACCCCGGTGCGATGGCAAAGGAACTTTTTATAGACAAAGAACAGAACAGTCCAGCCAACCGCGCCTTTAACAAGATGGGGCAAATCGGCATGGTACTCGCTGCAGGAACGGCTTTCCTCTTCACGGGCGGCATTTCCCTTTTGAAAGGAAAACCTTCCGTTACTCCCCTGTTTTACGGAGGCACTGCCGCTCTTTTCATGTTCCCGGATTTGTATAAATCGCTCTTTGGCACAAAGCAGCAGGGCGCTGTGGATCAGTTCAGACGGAAAATCAGTGATCCCGCCATGCTCAAGACCGCTGTTACCTACAATATGAAGGGACCCGGTTGGACGAACACCTTCCACCAGATGAACCGTCCCACCACCGATGTGGATGCATTTTCCGAGAAAATGGAAAACAGAATCGCAACCGACAGCGACATGGTTCTCTTTGCCAATACCATGATTCCAAAGATTCAGGATGAAGAAGGAAATAAGAATTTACTGAAGATGCTCCGTGATGATCCCGAGGCTTTCAAAAGAATGAGAGGCCTCAAAGACCTTACGGACCCAGAAGCTGTGGCTGCCGCGGATTATTTCTTCCGTTCTGGAGCTATTGAATTCAGTAGCAAGGCACGCCAGAAAAAGCAGGAGGTGGAATTTAAGCTGGAACAGATGAAGCAGCAGACAACACCAGAGGTGAATCCGGAGGAATTGGTGTGATGTTATCTGTTACTTGTTAACAGTTATCTGTTTTAGAATTTTATTTTTTTTAAATGTGCAGATAACAGATTACCAATAACAGATAACAGTTACTCGTCCTTCTTCTTGAACTCGCGGTTAAAGACTTCCAGGATATCGCCTGCTTCGACGGGTACGGATGTATCGACACGCATACCACACTCGCTGTCGGCTTTGGCTTCTTTGATATCGGTATCCACACGCTTGAGCGACAGAATGCGTCCCATTCCCACCACTTCCCTGTCTTCGCCACGCAGCAGGCGGAAGGTCACACGCTTCACAACGCCATCGGTCACGCGGCCACCAATGATCTGTTCAGACTTTTGGGTAAGGAACACGCCTTTCACTTCCAGATGACCCAGGATCTTCTCCTGTTCTTCGGGGATCAGTAATCCTTCCAGGAGCGCAGAGACATCGTCCAGGAGGCTATAAATGACATCGTACTGCTTGATTTTCACATTCTCGCGATCGGCAGTGCGCTGCACCGGTCCCGGCACGGGGGCACGGAAAGAGAGCAGCAGAGCCTGGCTGGCACTAGCCATCATGACATCATTTTCGGACACTGCTCCAATGGCACCGTGAATGACTTTCACCGCGACTTTGTCGGTTCCCTGCTTGGAAAGCGCTGCTTCCAATGCTTCGAGTGAGCCCTGGGCATCGGCTTTGAGCACAATCTTGAGCTGCTGGAGTTTTCCTTCGTGGAGCATGGTCACCAAATCCGCCATCGCCCTGCGCTGCGGACCACTGGACTGATCCAGCACTTTCTTCAGGAGATCGCGCGCCTCACGTTCGGAGCCCACTGCCTGCAGAATATCTCCTACTGAGGGAAGATCGGTAAAGCCGGAGAGGCGAACAGGACCGGATGGCAGCACTTCTTTCAGATGCTTTCCTGCTGCATCGGTCATGGAACGGACTTTTCCGACTGTGCGGCCGCAGATGAAGGAATCACCCACACGGAGTGTTCCGGTATTGACGATGACCGTTGCCAACGGACCACGCGACGTATCGAGGTTACTTTCGATGATTGTGCCGATGGCAGCACGCTTCGGATTGGCCTTGAATTCAGCAATTTCCGCAACAAGCACCACAGTATCCAGCAGTGAATCGATACCCATTTTTGTGACAGCGGAACATGGCACGAACGGGACGGTTCCTCCCCATTCCTCCGGCTGCAAACCATGTGCAGCAAGCTCGCCCTTCACACGTTCAGGATCGGCATTCGGACGATCCATTTTGTTGATGGCAACAATAATAGGCACGCCGGCTTCCTTGGCATGGTTGATAGCTTCAATAGTTGTTTCCTTCACCCCTTCCTCTGCAGACACCACAAGGATCGCGATATCGGTCACCTGTGATCCGCGAGCACGCATAGCAGTAAATGCCTGATGTCCGGGCGTATCCAGGAAGGTAATCGGCTTGCCGTCGTGCGTCACCTGATACGCACCAATGTGCTGCGTGATTCCTCCGGATTCGCCAGAGACGACATCAGTCTTGCGGATGGCATCGAGGATAGAGGTCTTTCCATGGTCCACGTGTCCCATCACGACCACAATCGGGGCGCGGGGAGACAGATTTTCGGGTTCGTCTTTAATCAGTTCACGGAGATCTTTGCTGAGCAGATCTTCGACCTTCGCAGAGCTCTGTTCGCGCTCGACCGTGACTCCCAGTTCGGATGCAACAATGGCAGCGGTATGGTAATCAATGGACTGCGTGATGGTTGCCATCACACCGTTTTTCATAAGGGCACCAATAATCTGTGGCACCTGGACACCGGCCTTCTCGGCAAGTTCTTTCACGGTGATTGTTTCCGGCAACGCAACAGGTCCGACTTTCTTTTTAATTTGCTGCTGGTTATCGGACTGCTTGCGGCGCAGCAGTGCTGCAGCCTCACGCTCCTCGCGCTCGCGTTCCTCTTTCTCTTCCTTGGTCTGCTTGAGTTCATCGGCTTGTTTCTGGATGGCGGCCTTTGGCACGTCGTCCAGCGTGAGCTTGCGCAACACATGTACGCTCTCCGGTTTCTTTGCGGGAATGACATTGAGTGGTGATGCGATTTTGATTTCCTTCGGTTTTTCGACAACCTCTGCAGATCCCTCTGCTCCGTCTTCTGCCTGCTCCTCTTTTCCCTCATCCCCTTCTTCCTCTGCTGCCATACCGCCGAGTGCATCAAAATCGACCGAAATATTATTCTTCCGGGCAATATAGCGGATGATTCCGTGCGCCAGGTTATCGGGCACTTCACGATCAGTCGGTTTAATACCGAACTCGACAGTGGTCAGCTCCTTGCGAAGCTGCTGTCCGGTCATACCCAATATTTTTGCTACCTGTACAAAGCGCATAGTTAAAAGAGAAAGCCGCGCCTATCTTAACAGAGGTCGAAGCTAAGAGGAAGTAAGAGGCCTACAGTTTGAGTTATGAGACATGAGTTATGAGTTATGAGGAAAGGCATGTTAAAACGCCTCATAACTCATATTCTCTTAACTCATAACTTACCGTCACTTCGTAATATCCTTCACAATATCGCGCTCTTTGGAGGTATTGGCCGAATCGCTCACAGACCGCATGCCATCGACGCTTTTATCGATCGCCGGAGGAACCACTGCAACCGGAACTGCAGGAGCTTCGACTCTGGCAATTTCTTTGGCAGGGGCGGCAGCCTGCGTTGCAATTTGTTCGCGCTTCTCCTCGTCTTCCTTCTGTGTGCGCATACCGTCCTTCAATTTCTGAATACATTCGAGTACCTGGAGCTGGAAGTTATCGAACGACTTCACACGGAATCCGGATGCACGTGCATGTCCCCCACCGCCATAGGTGCGACCGGCAAGTTGGGAAGAGTCGACTGCCGCAGACGAACGCATGCTGGCTTTGAGTCCGCCTTCTTCAAGCTCGGTAAAGAGCACGTGCACATCGGCATCGGGGATGGTGGAAATCAGTTCATCGAGAATACCGTGTGTCTCTTTGCTGCTCGCTTCCATTTCTGCCAGATCTTCTTTGCTGATGGACGACCACACAATACGTGCAACGGGATCAATCTGAATGCGGTTGAGGGCGCGGCCCCAAATCTTGAGTGTACTTAGGGGCTTCGTCTTATAGATATGCTGAATGATTTCCTGCTGACGTGCACCTTTCTCGAGCAACTCTGCAGCTACTTCCAGCGAACGCGGCGTGGTGTTCGGGTTCTGGAAACTGCGCGTATCGGTAATAAGACCCGTGAGGAGGAGTGTTGCCAAATCCGGCGAGAGCTTCTCCCGGAATGCAGGCACCTGCATGAACCAGCTGTAGAGTACTTCGGTGGCAGAGGCGGCAGTCGGATCAATCAGTTGGAGATGTCCGTACTGGGTGTTTGAAATGTGATGATCGATATTGAGAATGGGCACCTCCGAAAAGAGATCGACGTGATCAGTATAGAGCGATCCCAGTAATGCGAGATCAGCCGTATCGACAATGACGATGAGATCGTACTTCGGCTCCCCTTCCGAAAGACTTACCTGCTGCGGACGGATTGTCCCCTTCTTCGGAACGACGATAATATTCACTTTGTGATCTTCCACCGTGTAGCGAAGCTTGTCGATTTCGGCACCTTCATCCAGGTTGATGGTGACCACGAAATCCTTGTTCTCCTTCACCTCCTGCTCGAATTTCTCAAATCCCGGGAGGAAACTCAGAGATTCGGGCTTCACATCCGGACAAATGACCGTCACATCCTTCCCCATGGCCGTAAAGACCTGGTAACAGGCCAGGGCACTGCTGAGGCCGTCTGGATCGACATTGGCATGCGGGCTGATCAGAATGCGCTGATGCTGCTCGATTGCCTGAAGGGCTGCCTGTATGGATTGCGGGTTTAGGGCCATAATGCGGGCTTATTTGATTGTCAGGATGTTAATAGAACATTATAACATAATTTCTTATATTTTGCAAATATCGTCTGCACGGTTCCGGAAGGAGCAAAGGAAAGGGGTTATGAAAGCAGAGAACAGAAAAACGGGCAAGGGAAAGGGCAGGCATATGGAACAGGCCGGACTCTCTTAGTAGAGAGGCCGACCTTGTTAGGTTCCTAGGCTGGGTTGGCTAAATAGAATTTGTCGAAGTCGATGTGCCTTACTTAGGCATAAAGTCCATCAGCCACTCCGGCACCGCAATCGCGCGGGCACGCTCTTCTTTTTCGGAAACGATCCACAGCAATTCTGAGGACACATCTCCGAGATCCAGTGTACGGGTACTTGGCCCAAAGATGGCCAAACCGGTTGCTGGACTGATGACTTCTTGCCCTTGTGGATTGCGCGCGATGACTTGCCCCTCCTTGATGGGACGGAACATGTCGAGCAGGCTGTCGTCGACCATCTCGTACGTGATGTCCTTGTTGGGAACCATCACGGAATTGAG
>CAYRQG010000021.1:0-1922 GCA_964426345.1 uncultured Candidatus Peribacteria bacterium | reverse complement strand
AAACCTTCGGGGCTCTCATGCTGGCTGGCTTCGATTTCAAGAGCTGTCTGACAATCGAATACGGCACCGAATGGCAGAGTGCGAGTCCCTTGAGATGCTTGAATAGGAGTAATCCCACACAGGCGATCGCGGAACAGCAATCCATCCATCAGACGATTCGTGTTCTTGCGGCTTCCCTTGATGTCGATCCCGAGGCCGGTCGTATCTTGGTCGGTGCTATGCGCATCGAACAAAGATGTTAGGCCAGGCAGCGTACGAACCAGTTCCGCAACGCGTTGATACTCGTAGGGCGAGCTGGTTGTGACATCTGCGGGGAAATTCGACTGCATCCGGTTCATGTCCACGTCGATAAATCGAGTGGGAGTCGGTGTGCTGGCGAAGTAGCGTTTGGCCGCTTCCAAGTTGCTGATTCCGATCGTGAGATCGAGGTCAGTAAACAGCGCCGCATTGTTGTAGACGAACCACTGAAAGGCCAATCCTGCTGGCTCCTTCCCGTGGGTCATCGCGAACGCCGCATGTCGCTGTGTAGGCTTATTCCCTACCTTGATGCGATGCAAACCCTTCACGCCATCCACTTCTTGATCTGCCAACCAAGCGAAAAATCCAGGCAGATCCTTCTTCGAGGGCATTTTGACCATTGCTGACCTTCTCCATGTTCAAAGTTTCGTTCTATGCGCAAACATCGGTTCCGGTGCGATTACACCAAAATTCTATAAAGCCGATGATGCCAAGGAACCCCCTCATTCTAAGCTTTTAAGGTTATTTGTCAATATTTCTTAAATTTGTCTAGTATCCAAATTAAGCACTTATAGCGTCAATGGCGTACTTTTTCACAAAATACACCGGGTGCCAGCTATTCTTGGCTTCTATCAACCCCGGCATCCCCAAATCCTGCTCTTTGTTAAGTTCAGTATACTGAGCCGGAATTGCCTTCGCCATTTCGTGGGATACCAGAGGATACAGACCGTCCACTGTCGTGAGAGCCTTTTCAAAATGCTGCACGAACATCGTGTCATTCATGGGTGCCCCCATCGCAAATGCTTCCATGTGGCCATTGATGCGAATGCCTACCCCAATCAGCTTCAATGCATCGAAGTGTTCCATGGCCAGACGGAAGGCAGAGATTTCGTCGTAGACGGACTGCATGTTCCCGCGATCGAATTCCTTCACCCACTGATTGATGACTTCTGTGCATTCATCGACCATGGCAGCAGTCAGACTGACAATTTCAGGATTATGTTTGCGACAGCGGTTGATGAAGTTGCGCTTCTTCAGGTACGCAGCACCGGCAAGTGTGCGCAGCGCATTCAAATCAAAAATATAATCAAAACGTTCGGGGGTTTCTTTCACGTCGAACTCATGTTTCAAAGCATCAGCAATATCTTCTGTCAGGTAAAAATATCCAAATCCATCGGATGGTTTTAATTGCGTGCGGATCAGGTTTGCCGCATCGGGACCAATCGGCGGATACCACAGGCGTGCCTCCCCTTCTTTCTGGAAAGATGTAACCAAATGACCATCGAGTTCCAAAAACGTGTGATGGCGACTTTCGCCCCAGAGCAACATGTTGGTGAAAGTCATCTCGCATCCCTTTTGCGGGAACTCTTTGAAATAGCGATCGAACAAAGGCTTATCGGCAATGGTCACGGGCCTGGCCTGCGCCTCATACGAGGAACTATCCATTGGAGGAAGAGGAAGATGTCTCTCTCATGAGTATATCCTGCAAACGCGTTGCACGGAAAATGGTTTCCGGAGGTGTGCTCAGAAGAGCGGCATCGCGCTGATCAATCGGGTAGAGCACTGTGTACATTTCGGGAAGCATCGGGTTCATGATTTCCGCGAGTGTCACCTTCTTCGCAAGTTCGAGGAAGTGGCAGACTGTTGGGGCGGTATGGGTATCAAGCAGCATATCGAATCCTGTT
>CAYRQG010000020.1:12194-12471 GCA_964426345.1 uncultured Candidatus Peribacteria bacterium | reverse complement strand
CCTGTGGTCGATTTGAAATTTTTCAGGAATCCCATTTTCTCCCAGACGCTCTTGAATAACTTTATTGTCTTTATGGGAATGATGGGAAGCGTGTTCCTGATTCCGGTGTTCGCTCAAACATTCCTCGGCTACGACGCAACGCAAAGCGGGCTGCTGTTTGTGCCAATGGCTGCAGCACTCATGGTGGGAGCGCCTCTTGGCGGAATGCTCACGGGGCGCGTGGAGCCGCGGACGGTGATTGTGGCCAGCACGCTCGTGGCTTCAATCGGACTCTTTT
>CAYRQG010000020.1:11353-12184 GCA_964426345.1 uncultured Candidatus Peribacteria bacterium | reverse complement strand
GGACCTCATGCTTCCGCTCAGTGTAATGGCATTCGGCATGGGATTTGGGATGGCACAGCGTACGAATATCATCGCGGCTGCAGTGCCCAAAAGTGAAATGGGAATGGCGTCATCGGTGCTGGCGCTTGCCCGCAATATTGCGGGAGCCTTTGGTGTGGCACTCTCCGCCACCATCCTCAGCAATGTGACGGAACGCAATGTGCTCACCATCAACCGCTACAGCGAATTCCACGGGACCACTGTGGAACAGTATCAGCAGTATATTGCACTCATTATGCTCAAGGCACAGATTGATGCATATCAGGTCGTGTTCCTGGTGGCCTTCTCTTTGGTCTTTATAGGAGCACTATTCGCGCTGGGCATTGGCAAAGTGAAGCTCGAGAAAGGAGTGCAGGTACATGTGGAGTAACGGGTTATCTGTTAACTGTTATCTGTGATCGGGTTTTGGAATCTCTTTTTTTATTTCTTGATATACAGGCGAACACCTCTATCTGTTTCGATAGCGCTTTCCTTTTTCATCGAAAAAGAATTGGAGACGACACGGCAGCCCGGCTTGAGCTGCGGCCAGATTTTTTCGTGGAAGGTTTCCATCATGTCTGAGAGTAAATAGCAGAAAACAACATCGGCCTGCGTGTAATCTTTCGTCCAGAAATCGCCGTACACAATGGAGCTGCGGGGATGGAAGAGGGAGCGTACTTTTGCAAGCGCCCATGCCGGAATGACCATTTCGTATCCTATTGCCTGTGCACCCAGGTCTGCAGCCGCGAACACAAGGCGTCCGTCGCCACAGCCTGGGTCAATGACAAGGTCACCCTCCTGCACGCGGGCAAG
>CAYRQG010000020.1:0-11326 GCA_964426345.1 uncultured Candidatus Peribacteria bacterium | reverse complement strand
TTCCGGAAAATCAGAATCAGATCGGGGATACACAAAAGAATCATGAACGCCTCCAGAAGCATCTGTACTTTTAGATCAATCGAACTCCAGGACAGAATGGCGACCGCCGCGATAATCAAAAAGATGTGCATGTGCGCGCGATAGTAGAGAGAGGCCGGATATTTTGCAAAATGTTCTGTCAGAGCGGGCGGAGATAGATGTCACAAAGGCAGTATCTTCCCCCTCATTTTTATGGATATCATCTGGTTTCTTCTTGTAGGTCTTATTTCCGGTTGGCTTGCCGGTGTCATTGTCCGCGGTGGCGGCTTTGGCATGATTGGCGATATTGTTGTCGGCATTATCGGTGCGCTGATCGGTGGATTTATTTTCCGTGCCATCGGGCTTTCTGCCTATGGAACACTCGGCGCCATTGTGATGGCGGTTGTGGGAGCGGTTGTTCTGCTCTTCCTGCTGAGACTGGTGAAGCACGCGTAAAGCGATTCACTTCGTACCGAAATAGGCTGCCAATGTTGCGCGAAGCAGGGCAGCCTGTTTTTTATTCTTCCAGACTGTCACTTTGTATTTGCCCCGCATCGAAAAAATATCGAGGAACACATCCTGACTGAATGCCTCTTCGCTCCGGACTTGTGTAAAGAAATACTCAAAGCGTTTGCTGATTTTGTCCGGCAGAATGCATTCGACAATGTAATCGCCATACACATTCAGATTGTATCCGTCTTTTGGGAAAGGCGGCTGTTTTGTTGTGACCGATTCATACACTTCATTGATATGTGCAGCGCCCAATCGATCCAGGAATGTATCGGCACCAATCACCCACTGGCACTGAATGCCGCGATCCTTCAGCTGTTTATAGAAACTGATTTCTTCCGCATTGCGCCCAATCTGCCACCACGCATGCGAATAGTATTTATGGATTTCCTTCACCTGCACCATACGATAGAGCGAGACGAGTATGTGATTCCAGATGGCTTCGACATCAAAGAGCGAATGACCTTCGAACACCTTCTTCTCTCCCTCATTCAGCACAAATTCATCGGTGTGCTGCATGATGCGCTTCGCGCGGGCGGCAATAAATTCAATGTAAGAAATCCACATCAGATTCAGCGACAGTTTTCCATGCACCTTCACCACAATCTGCGTATCAATCATGCGCGTAATGATGCGATAGAGTTGAGGGAGTGAGAGCTCAATCTTCATAGTCTGCAGCTGTTCAAAAATCTCTGCGGTGGTGATATTGGGGTGCACGGCAACAATTTCGAGCACCGTGCTATAGACAGGATGAATCGGATCAAGTGTATACATATTCTCATTGTAGTAAAATTCTCATTTTATGCAAAAATAGATAATAAATCGTACATATTCATTGATTCTCTATAAAATTAGCATACGGTGAAACCATATATTTCTTCCAAGTAAAAAATTATGAAAAATTCTTTGATCCGACACGCACCTCTGGCTGTGCTTGCCGCCGGTGCGCTTCTTTCTCTGCAGGCTTGTTCATCCATGCAGAAAAATGATGTCGATGATAACGCCATGCAGCAGTCTTCTTCCATGATGCCCCAGGGTGTGATGGTGGGCGGCGCCATGATGGTACCGAACCTCGATATTGTTGATAACGCGATGAACGCAAACAATGTCACCACTGTTGTTGCCGCTGTAAAAGCCGCAGGACTTGTCGAAACATTGAAAGGCCCGGGCCCATTCACGGTGTTTGCTCCCACAAACGATGCATTCGCAAAGCTCCCGGCAGGAACAGTTGATATGCTCGTGAAGCCTGAGAACAAGGCAACACTGACAAAAATTCTCACGTACCACGTCGTATCCGGTCGCTACACATCTGCTGATTTGAAAGACGGCATGATGCTCAAGACCGTTGAAGGCGAGACTCTCATGATCAATGTGAAAGAAGACAAAGTGTGGATCAATGGTTCTGCCATGGTCGAAACTGCCGATGTCATTTCCAGCAATGGTGTGACACATGTAATCGATACTGTGTTGATGCCGAAATAAGGGAGTAGACTGGAGGGTGGTGCAATACCGCCCTCCTTTTCTTCTATGAAATACACTCCTCTCACAATCGGCTTCGTTCTTGTGCTTGGTGCCTGTACATCGCAGACATCGAATACATTCAGCCCCGATAACTCTTCTGCAATGAGTGCATCATCTTCGCTATCTGTTGTTGCTATGCAGCCCACTTCCAAGAAAGCAGCATCCTCTGCAATGCCACAGAGTAGTGCACAAACATCGTCAGCGTGGAATTTTAAAGATGCAATGGCAGCAATGCCGACAACAAAAGATGCATGGTTGAAGATCATCACGGCCGATCAGTATGACGTGCTCTGGAATGAAGGAACAGAAACTCCATTCACAAGTCCGCTTCTGAACGAACACCGCAAAGGAACATTCGTGAGTGCGGATTGTGGGGAGCCGGTCTTTCGCTCGGAACAGAAATATGATTCCGGCACCGGATGGCCCAGCTTCTGGGCACCGATTTCTGCCGATGCTGTGATTGAAAAAGAAGACAAGTCATTTGGATCGGTCCGTACAGAAATTCAATCGAAATGCGGCGGACATCTGGGGCATGTCTTTACAGATGGTCCACAGCCCACAGGTCTACGATACTGTATGAATGGCTTGGCTCTGCGGTTTATACCGGATGCTGTTCAAGAGTGAGGCATGAGGTTGAGATTGGGGTGGAATATCTTTTTTTATTTTCCCAAATCTCATCCCTCAATCTCAATCTTTAAAGTAGCTGCAAAGCCTTTTTCTCATATAAAGACAATTTCCCATACACCCTTAATCTCCTCTTAAGAGGCGGGTCTTATACTGATGCCAATGGTTAACCGATTCATTTATTTCTTTTCTTTTTATCTTTATGAATAAAAGTTTCACCTACGGCGCAGTGGCAGGCATCTCATCGCTTGCACTCGCAGTTCCGTTTCTTGCGCAGATCTCGAGCGCCGCGTCTACTGGTTCGAGCGTTGCAGCACTCACAAGCAAAGCAGCACGCCCCGCCCCCACGCAGGCCTGTGTTGTTGCCCTTGTTGCCAAAGATGATGCATTTCTCTCGAACGTCGATACGATGATTGCCGCACAGAAGACGGCAACACAGACGCACCGCAATGCGCTCAACGCAGCAGCATCGATCACCGATGACACGCAGCGCCAGGCAGCAGTGAAGGCTGCCGATGAAGCGTTCCGCACAGCCATGAAGACAGCCATGGATAGCCAGATGACTGCCAATAAAACCCAGATGGAAGCACTGAAGACAGCCTGTGGGAACGCAGGTATGGGAGGCGGTATGCACTTTGAGATGGGTATGGGCATGGGCGGCCCCGGCCATGGCGGCATGATGAAAGGCCATATGCGCGGTAACCCCGAGGCACTTGCAACCAAGTTCGGTATGACTGCCGATGAACTGAAGGCTGCCCTCGATAGCGGCAAGACGATTGAAGATATTGCCAAAGAAAAGGGCATTACGCTGCCTGTGCGCATGGAGCGCGGACAGAAGCAGATGCAGCAGACATCGTCGGTTGCACAATAAGTTTTCTTGGAGGGAGAACCCCCTCCCCCAGCCCCTCCCCCCAAAGGGGGAGGGGTGAATGGAATTTCTTTTTTATGCTGCATGCGTCCCTGCTACATATCCTGTCGTCCAGCAGATCTGCAGACTGAACCCTCCGGATGGTCTGTCAAAATCGAGAACATCACCGGCCAGGAACAGATTGTCGTAGAGTTTTGATTGCATGCTTGCGAATTCTATTTCTTTCAGACTCACGCCACCGCCCGTCACAATCGCTTTCTCTGCACCCATCAGTTCTTTTGCCGTCATCGGCATGGCTTTCAGTATTTTTGCAAAGGCCATGCGATCCTCTTTGGTGAGTCTGTAGAGCGGCGTATCGGTATTGATTCCCGAGAGTGAGAGCAGTTTTTGCGCGAGCCGCGGCTGCACGAGGTCTCCGATATTGTTTTTGATCATCTTGTTTTTCTTCTCTTCAAAATGTTCCAGCAGCATGCGGTCCACGGCTCCCAAATCCATTGAGGGGAATAAATCGAGTTCCAGCGATACCGGACCATTCTTCAGCAGTGCGCCTATGCTCTTGCTCATATTCAATACAAGCGGGCCGCTGAGACCGGTATGCGTGAAGAGCATTTTTCCAATACGTGCATCTTCTCTCTTTCCGTTCTGCAGAACAATCAGCTTCACGCCGCGCAGACTCAGACCCATGAGCTCACTGATCCATTTTTCCTTGAGCACAATCGGGACCAGTGCGGGATCTGGTTCAATGATGGTATGGCCAAGATCGCGCAGCCACTGGAAGCCCTCACCCGTCGATCCGGTTTCCGGATGGGACTTTCCGCCAGTCGCGACAATCACGTTCTTTGCAATCACGTCACCATCTGCCAGACGAATGCCTGTGATGTGACGCTGATCTGCATCGATGCCCTGCACGTCCGCATTCAGCCGCACCTCAACACCATGCTGTTCCATGTAGCGGATCATTGCGCGCTGCACGTCCGCTGCTTTTTCGGTACTGGGGAACGCACGCTGCTCTGCTTCCACTTTGAGACGTATGCCGAGTGACGCAAAGAAGGCAACCGTGGCAGTGACATCGAACTGGGAAAAGCAGGAGAAGAGCGATTTTCCTTTCTTGCCGTATTTATCGACAAGTCTGTGCGTGTTGTATTCGGCATTGAGAATATTGCAGCGTCCGCCTCCGGTAATCAGTAACTTTCTCCCGAGCTCCGGATTTTTTTCGAGGAGTATCACCCTTGCCCCGCATTCGGCAGCGCGCCCGGCGGCCATCATGCCGGCAGGGCCTCCGCCTATCACGACTACGTCGTGGGTTATGGGTAATCGGTTATGGGTTAGGGGGTTCATGGAAGGTGAGCGTATCAGATTATAAACATTCGATCTTCTAGAAAGAGTGCTGTTCTATGGCCTATACTGAGCGTATGCCCAAAGCTGCTGAAAAACCGGTACTCCTCTGCAAGACACAGAAAGAGTGGGAGAAATGGCTGAAGAAAAATCATGCCGATCCCATTGGCGTGCAACTCCGGTTTTTCAAAAAGGAAACAGGGAAACAGACGTTTACCTACGCTGAAGCATTGGATAGTGCGCTCTGCTACGGATGGATTGATGGACAGGCAAATGCCTATGACACAGAATCCTGGATTCAAAATTTCACCCCGCGGCGCAAGAATAGTCCATGGTCGAAACGGAATATTGAACACACGAAGCGGCTTATCAAAGAAGGACGCATGCAGCCCTCCGGTCAGGCGGAAATTGATCGTGCGAAGAATGACGGCAGATGGGAACGTGCGTACGATTCACCATCTGCGATGACGATTCCGGAGGATTTTTTGCAGGAACTCAGGAAGCATAAAAAAGCGGCAGCATTTTTTGAGACACTCAATAAAGCGAATCTCTTTGCAATCGCCTATCGTCTTCAGACAGCCAAAAAACCCGAGACACGCGAGAAGAGATTGAAACTAATTCTGGCGATGATGAAAAAAGGGGAAAAGTTTCATTGAGGCTGCTACGATACGGTTCATGCACCTGCCAGCAGTTACTATCGATCACAAAACATTCCGTCTGGAGATTCCGGCGCTCGATCTGGCGGATGGAGAAATCCTGGGAATCTTTGGAAAATCCGGTGCGGGGAAAACCAGCTACATGAAACGCATCCGGCAGTTACTCGATCCGCGTCAGGTGCACTACATGTCCCAGTTCGATGGACTGCTGGAGGAAATTACCGTGCGTCAGAATGTGGAGCTTGGGCTCGCAGCAACCGGACAGCTTGGGAAAGAAGCCAGGGAATGGGAGACGCGGCACGCAGAAATTCTCCGTGATTTTGAGGTGGACCGTCAGCTTTCCAAATACCCGCGGCAACTCAGCGGCGGGCAGCGCAAGCGCGCAGAAATTGTACGCTCGCTCATTATGGATCCGCAGATGCTCCTGCTGGATGAACCCTTCAACGGCATTGGACATTTATTTGAAGCAATCTGCACCAGAGAAATTCTCAAGCGCGGTGAACACAGTACCGGTAACACAATGATTGTAAGTCACGATGTCGATCTGCTCGCAACCTTCAGTAATCGCATCATGCTTGTGGATGATCATGGTGTGATTGGGTTTGTGCCCACGCGCGATGCATCGTGGCATCCGGAGAACGTGCGGACTGCGTGGACGCTGGGTGTTGAAAATGTCCTCTCGCATGCAGAGCTTGCACTGCTGCAGCACACAGGATTGCCGTCACTCTCTGCTGATCAGTCTCTCGGATTCTGGGCCCGCTTTGCAATGTGGGGGGCGCAGGGGGAAAAAGCCCTCAGCATTCCGCGTACGCATATTGCATCCTCGCGTTCCACCATGAAACAGGGGATGACCTACACACGTGTGGAAATAGAGGTTCCCGGACATCATCAACTCATCGTTCTCACCGGCCAGGGAAATATACCGGAAGGACAGGAAGCTATTGTTCTTGGTGTTAGAGAATGCTGGGTATTGGAGAATTAGGTTGTAGGTGGTAGGTGGTAGGGACTGATATTTTCCTACCACCTACTTCTTTACAAGCTATTCTTCAGCGCTTGAGATTCTGCCAGGCGTCGTCGTACAGACTCACTGCATCGCCGAGGTCTTCTACAAAATGGAGTTTCTTCATGATGTCTTCCGGCGGGAAGACGCTCGGGTTGCTGCGGATATCTGCATCGATCAAATCAAAGGCGGCAGCATCCGGATTGCCGTAATGCGTTGCGTTGGTAATGGCGGCAGAGACATCCGGGCGAAGAATGTAATTCAGGAATGCATGTGCGAGTTCGTTGTGTGGTGCACCCTTCGGAATGGCCAGGTTATCGAAGAACTGCATGCCGCCGTAGGTGGGGAGCATGTAGGTAATGGCACTGTTGCCATCGTGCATCTGGTAACCGTCGCCGCTGTAGCCGTATGCCACCCATGCGCCGTCTGCCACCATCAGATCCACCGGGGTATCGGGTGTGATTTTCTGCACGTTCGGCATGACTTCCTTCAGCAGGGCGACTGCCTGATCAATATCCTCCTTCTGCGTCGTATTGGGATCGAGTCCCAGTTCCAGCAGCACAGAACCCAGCACATAGCGCATGTCATCCATCAGGACGATATGACCTTTAAAGCGCGGTTCTGTAAGGATCTTCCAGGTGAGCGTCTTATCCTGTACAAATTTTGTATTCACTGCAAATCCGGCAGAACCAAACGCGTAGGGAATGCTGACTGTCAGATCGGGATCGTAGTAATGTCCTTTGGAAGTTGCGGAGAGATTTTTGATATTCGGGATCTTCGATGCATCGAGTGTATTGAGCAGCGATTCATCTTTCATGATTTTCACCATGTAATCGCTCGGCACAACCACATCGTACACACCCGGATTGGCTTTGATTTTTGCGAGCGCCTCTTCGTTGCTCTTGAAGAGCTCCACAATCACTTTTGCATCGGACTCTTTTTCAAAATTGCTGATGGTATCGTCGGCCAGGTAGTTATCCCAAATCAGGAGGTTGAGTTCCTGTGTTCCTGCAGTTTTGTGGAAGAACACCATATAAATGATCGCAACCACGATCAGTGTGACAAGGATCTTCAGAGCTTTCATGGGTGGAAGGGGGAGAAGAAGATTGGATCGCATTGTATCACGCCATAGCGATGAGCAAACTGCTTCGCTACACTTGGCAGAGTTATGCGCATTCTTCATGCCATCAGCGCCGTACTGTCGGCTCTCGCGATTCTCATTGCGCTGTGCATGTTTGTGTTGCCGTTCCTCACAGTGGACCGGAATTTTCACATTACGCCCGTTCTCAGTATCCAGAATTTTATCAATGCATGGGATCCGCTGATGGTGGAGGCAATCCAAAATTCCGTTGTCCTCTCTGTGCTCGCATCGCTCTTTGCCATTGGCTGCGGCGCCATCCTCACGCGCCTGCTTGCACGGTGGCCACTGATTGTGGGGATCGGGATTGTCCTGGTGTATAGCGTAAACCCCGTCATCCGCGCCCTCTCGTTTGCAGAACTCTTTACAATTGATACGCCGCTCCAGCAGTGGGCGATTGCACTCATAGGCGAATGGGGGGCTCAGATGATTCTGCTCCCGGCACTTATTTTGGGCGCACACTACCTGCCGATTTACCTGATGCGTTTCCTTTTTGTGATCCGTAAACCCGTCGTGGCACACGAGCTTTCCGGCTGGCTGGATGCCTGCTTTGTGAGTATTCCTGCGTTTTTGCGTGGCTTCCCCATTTCATTCGCCATCTTTTTTCTCCTTACCTTCTTTGATTACTGGGTGATTCAGACCATTGGTGGAGGCAAAGCGCTGTATTGGTCTCAAATGTTTGAACAGAAAGCGTTTGTAGTGCGCGATGTGGGCCAGGCATCCATGCTGATTATTCTGGGGCTCGTAATGACGGTTGCGGTGTACGTACTGGCATTGGTTCTCTGCACGGCTCTTCGGGTCCTCATGCGTCGTCTGCGGCCGCTCACCATCGCAAAAATCCGCTCCGTTCGTGTGCCGTATCTTCCCACCGTTCTCAGTGTTGCAGTCCTGCTGTGTCTGGCCTGGCCGGTGTTCTACACTATGATCCGTATCATCAGCATTGTGGTGCATCGGGGAGAGTTCCGCCTGATGGACGGTGCCTGGCGTGCGATTGGTCTTACCGTCATTCTGACCGGCAGCATTGCACTGTGTTCCACCATTCTCTCGTTTGTGCTCTCTGCATTTTTCCGCGAACATCAGCAGAAATGCAGATGGTGGCTGCCTGCGCTCTATTTCCTCGCACTTGTTCCCGAAGCAGCCTACGTTCTTTTCAGTCTGTGTGTAACCGGACTCGGTATTCTGAAAGCGGGACCACTCTGGCTCTTTGTACTGATGACATCATTCAGTGCCCCCATGAGTTTCTTTCTGTGGGAGAGTCTGTGGGGAGAAGGTGAAGAACGAAAACTCTGGATGCTGGTTTCTGCCATGCGCGGAAAGTTTGTGGAAACACTGGGACTTGCCATGCGTGAATGGAAACGGTTCTTCGCACTCACTTTCATTATCAACCTCTGGATGACGATCGATAACGTGTTCATTACGAACTTCTCTGCCGGACCCAAATGGAAGCCGATCAGTGCAGTCGTGTTTTCTGCAACAAAGCGCGGTTTTCAGGACGATAAATTCCTGACAGGAACAATGGGATCAGTGGTGATGCTGAGCTTGATTGGGCTCATTCTTTTGGCAGTTCGTTTCTCCGTGCAAAAAAGTCGTGCATAAAACAAAGCCCCGCTGGTGCAGGGCTTTGTCCAATCACTACATGATTTTAGCGATTACACCGACCGTTGAATTCAATCTTCAGCGATCCATTTGCATCACCCTTCAAGCGTAATTCAAGATTGCCGCTTGTATTCGTCCAGTTTGCAAAGACACCATTGGCGCTCTGCACTGTGTAGTGGAACGACGTGGGGAGCCCCGAGAATCCTGTTTGCACCGGACCTTCTAGATGCAGGACAACGCTGCTGCTTCCCTGTGTGAGAGTGATATCACCCGTTGCATGTCCGGAGGCAATGAAGCCAAGTGTACGGACAGATCCTGTTGCTGCTACGGAACCCACAACAGACACGCTTCCTGTACCAGTGAGGTTATAGGTGCGTCCGACATCAGGCAGTCCGGCAACCAGGGTGAATGCACCTGTTAACTTTCCATTCACGTCTTTGCAGGCCACAGAGGATGTACTGCTTGTGGTAGAAGTGGATGAAGAAGAGACGGAAGAAGAGGAACCTGTGCGGCCTCCCTTCTTGCAGTTCTTTTCTGCGTTACTGTAGGTGGTGCGGATAGTCTTCTTGGTCTTATCCAGCTGCCTGGATGCATCGTTATACGAAGAGGTGAATACCTTTTCTGATGCTTTCAGGGCAATAGCACGTTCAGCAAGATCCACTTTTGCCCAGGCAGATACCTGTGCATCGGTACGTGTGTGCAGTGCGGATGCCAGAGACTGGTTGTATGCACCGAATGCATCGACCAGAGCATTGTCGCGCGCACGGACGGCAGACTGCATACAGGCGGTATCAATAGAGACATTGGTATGGGCACCCAGCCGTAGTCCGTTGTTTTCATGATCATCCGATGATTTTGCCAGTAATGGGAACGCACTCAAGAGTGTCAGACAGGCCACGCCGGCCACGAGAGTTTTTTTCATCATATGGAAGACAGGGAAAAATATAAAAACCATTTATAGTACTGCAGCTATGACCCTTTCGTTGATTGGCTCTTACCAAGAAAGTCTGTAAGAGTTCGCTCATTCATGTGTCTTAGTGGCAATCACCTTCCCCCTTCTTTTTTATGAAGAAACTTCTATCTCTCTCCATCATCGGCACCATGCTGCTGGGAAGCAGCGTTGCTTTTGCTGAAGACGCCGCTTTCTCGCAGAAGGCATTTACCGATGTTCCCACAGGCAGCACGTACTTTGAAGGTATTGAATACCTCCGTACCCACAATGTCCTGAAAGGATATCTGGACGGAACATTCAAGCCAGACACCCGCATCAACCGCGCGGAATTCGTGAAGTTCGTAGTGAACCCGCTCATTATGGATACGAACAATTTGAGTGATTGTGTGAACGCAAACGTTCCCGAGACACGCAACAACGTCTTCTTCTCCGATGTGATGAAAGACAGCTGGTACGCACCGGAAGTCTGTTACGCAAAGATCAAAGAGCTCATCGACGGTTACCCAGACGGAACATACCGCCCTGCAGCGTCTATCAACTTTGTTGAAGCAGCCAAGATTATCTCCAACGTGTTCGCACTTGGTATCGAAGATCCAGACACTGGAGAATTCTGGTACCGCCCGTACGTACAGCGTTTTTCCGATCTCCATGCAATCCCGACATCCATCAAGCGGTTTGATCAGATCCTGACCCGCGGTGAAATGGCCGAGATTGTGTATCGCCTGAAAGCAGACAGAGAGGACAAAGCCTCTGCGAGCTTCAGCGCAATCAAGTAAAAAACGTTCTATGATGGAAAATTCCCCGGTTCGTAGCAATACGGATCGGGGAATTTTTTATAGCGCAAAAATTCCCAACATCGCGACAGCAGTTTCACATTTTTCCTACATTCATTTCGTATACTTGGGTCATTGGTTAACCATCACTTTTATTTCTTTTCTTCTCTTCTCATACCACTCTATGGAATACACAACAGCTCATTCGGATCGCTGGAAGTAACCGGCGCCTGAAAGGAAGATAGTCATGATCCAAAAATGCAGCCCTGATCTCAACGAGAGAGGGCTGCGTTTGTTTATTACTTTACGACGCGGTCTTCACGGGAATGAAGACT
>CAYRQG010000019.1:4716-12649 GCA_964426345.1 uncultured Candidatus Peribacteria bacterium | reverse complement strand
GAAGGTGATCTTCGTATTCGCTCCATCGTCGTACGCAACGCTCATCGGATTTTCGTCCACGCCGGGGAGCCATACCATCACAAACTGTCCGGGCTTGGCACCAAGACTTCCATCGAACGTGTAGGTGCGCACCATGGGGGTTTCCTGCTTGATATCCTTGATGCGATACGTGCGGGGCAACTGTGATTGAAGCGAAATCTGCATTGTGAACAAAAAGAAATTAAGATTTATGCGTCATGGAGGTTCCTGCAATGCCGCGGGAGAGCAGTTCTTTGTGCATGCCTCCAATCAGATCCGAGACCTCCCACACTCCTTCGTTGGTACACCAGAGCTGCATTTCATCGCAGATTTTGGAAAAGACATCAATGCCGCGGGCAGCAATAGCCGTTCCCACTCCCACCAGGCTCGCACCGGCCAGCATCATTTCAATCGCATCTTCTCCTGTGTGAATACCACCTGTGCCGATGATAGGCACCTTGCCTCCGGTTGCTTCGTAAATTTCTGCCACACAACGCACTGCAATAGGCTTGAGGGCCGGACCCGAGAGTCCGCCTTTGTGCGCAGCCAAAATCGGCATGCGGCTGCGGAGATCAATCGCCATACCGGGACCGACTGTGTTGATAGCTGTAATACCATCGGCTCCCGCCTCCACACATGCTTTGGCAATATCGCCGATGTTCGGCACATTGGGCGTAAGCTTGGCAAACATCGGGATCTTCCCGATTTCTTTGCGCACTGCCTTCAGCACATCACCTGCTTCGTTTCCATCTTCCGCAAAGAGTTTGCCGCGGAGTTTCAGGAAGGTGGGAGTCGAGAGATTCACCTCCACAAAATCCGGCTTGAGCGATGCAACGACCGCAGCAATTTCTGCAAAATCAGACGCATTCATTCCGACAATATTCGCAATGAGCGGTACCGGGTGATCCGTCATAAAATCCCCAATCTCCTCCCGCGCTTTCTCCGGCCCGGCATCGGGCACACCCACCGCATTGAGCGTCCAATTCTCCGTCGCGATAATCGTCGGATTGCGATTCCCCTTATGCTCCACCGGCCACAGTGACTTCGTGGTAATACCACCCGCTCCATTCTCCACGCAGTACCGCCAGCTGCTGGCCGTAATACCCATAATGCCCGAAGCCAGCACAGTCGGATTTTCGAAGTCGACGCCGAGGATGGTTTGGGAGAGGTTCATTGCTATTAGCTTATAGGTTTTAGGTTTTAGGTTCTAGGTTAGAGAGGAGACGGGATTTTCGATGAAGACTGGGATGTAGAAAATGGCTAAGGATTAAGGAAATATGTGGAACAGCGAACTTATTGCCTCACCCGGCCCTGAGGGGCCACCCTCTCCATGCCGACCACGTGCCCTCTGGAGAGGGACAGACTTTTCGAAGGGAATCAAAAAAGAAAGTTCCGCTTTATGATTGCTTCAGCAATCATAATCGCCCATCGGCCGTAAGCCGGAGTCCGTTCAGGGGGGTGAAGGGGTCAGCGGGAATGCGATTGAACGGACCGACCTTTTTGGTTCCTTTTTGTGGCGGAGACAAAAAGGGACGCCCCCGCGGCGAGCGGCCCCCGGAGGGAAATCTCCTCACAAAGAAAAACCCACTATTCATCCTTCGACGAGCTCAGGATGATAGATTACTTCGAAACAACAGCATGCATAAACCCAGCAAACAACGGATGCGGACGATGCGGCCTGCTCTTGAATTCCGGATGAAACTGACTTCCCATCATAAACGGATGATCCTTGATTTCGACAATTTCCATCAACCCCGTTTCCGGATTCGAACCCGAGAAAATCAAACCCTTCTTCTCCAAATCTTTGTTGAAAGACTGATTGAATTCGTAGCGGTGTCTGTGACGCTCAGAAATAGTATCGGCACCATAGAGCGCATGTGCCTTGGTTCCAGGCATCAATTTGCACTCATATGCACCCAAACGCAGTGTGCCGCCTTTTTCCTTTCCTTTGTGCTGACCCGGCAGGAAATGCACAACATACTTATCGGGTGTCAGGGTACTCTCTTCGTCGAATTCTTCGCTGGTGAGCGTTTTATCTCCCAATACATCACGCGCAAATTCGATCGCGAGGATTTGTGACCCCAGGCACAGCCCAAGGTATGGCACTTTTTCGGTGCGTGCATATTTTGCCGCTTTGATTTTTCCTTCAATACCACGCTTTCCAAAACCTCCCGGCACCACAATCCCATCAGCGGACTTCAGAAGATCCCATGTTTCTGTATCGTCCTTCTCCAGTTTCTCGCTATCGACCCACAGGAAATCAACTTTGGCACCATCGAACACAGCGGCAGACTTTACCGCTTCAATCACACTCAAATACGCATCCTCCAGATTTGTGTACTTTCCCACGAGTGCAATCTTCACTTCTTTATTCACGTTCTCGTGGCGCTTCTTCCCCTCTTCCCACTCTGTCATATCCGGCTCGAGTTCACCCAAATCCAGCTTATCGCCAATAATCTGCGCAATATGATGCTGATTCAAACCAAGCGGTACATCGTAAATGGAATGCAGTGTGGGAGCGGGAATAACAGCAGCACGATCCACTCCGCAGAACGTACTGATTTTATCCAAAAGATCGTCTGCAATTTTGTAGTCTGCTCTCGCCAAAATCATATCCGGCTGCAACCCGATGCGGCGCAGTTCACGAACAGAGAGCTGTGTCGGCTTGGTCTTCAGTTCTTTTGATCCCTTCAGATACGGCAACAACGTGAGATGTACATGGAAGAGACGCTGTGGACCAAGATCGTTTCGAAGCTGGCGGATGGCTTCCAGGAAGGGTTCACCTTCAATGTCGCCAACGGTTCCGCCAATCTCCACCATCATCACATCGGCATTGCTCTGCTTGGCGGCGTTCCGGATCACACCTTTGATGGCATCGGTAATGTGCGGCACCACCTGAATCGTTCCTCCCAAAAAGTCCCCTTTGCGTTCGCGTGCGAGCACATCGGTATAGATCTTTCCCGTCGTGACCGTGCTCAGTTTGCTCATCGGTTCATCAATAAAGCGCTCGTAGTGTCCCAGGTCCAAATCCGTCTCTGCGCCGTCGTCTGTCACGAACACCTCTCCATGCTGGAACGGGCTCATGGTGCCCGGATCCACGTTCAAATACGGATCGAGCTTCTGGACAAACACCTTGAGTCCGCACGTCTTCAAAATGGCGCCAATCGATGCGGCGGCGATTCCCTTTCCAAGTGAGCTGCAGACTCCTCCGGTGACGATAATAAAGCGTGTATTGGTAGTTTCCGGCGATTCTTTCTTAGGTGGAATCATAGGAGAAACTGGGCGAATTACGGGGAGAAGCCCGAGAGCATTATATCTACTTCGTTCGAAGAAGGAAGAGAAAAGCGGCACTTTACTTACAAATATTAAATTGTATAGTAACAAACCTTATGCCTGGATTCATCCCAGAAGCAGAGATCAAATTTGAGGGGCCTCCCCTGAGCCACCTCCCTGCACCTGTTATTGAAGCATTGACCGCAGAAACAGGTGATTTAAGTGAAATTGTGAGAGGAAAATTGGCAACATGCTGCCTGGGTATTTTAGGAGCAGATGACAGCATGAACCACACGCATGATCTTGTGACAAAATATCCTAATTTTGAAATCGAACTTCAAAAATCGAAACAGAGTATCCAGCTTGCTGTAAAAAATAGTCCATCCAATGCATTTATTGATGGAAGAATTACCGGACTACGCAAAGGACATCTGGCTGCCGCCATCCGCGACATGGCGTATCAGGCATTACACTTTGCAAAAGCAACCGATGGAAATGGACGATCGGAATTGGTGGAAAAAATGATACAGGACGCAGGACTATTGAATGGAAATACTTCAAAAATGCAGCAGCGCTTTAAGACTATTTATCAAATCGTCTTTCAGGGAGGCCACACTGTGGGATTTGAAGATTATAAATACAGCAAATTGGTAGGTGAAGAATTTGGTCTGCGCGGTTTTGAAGGAATCTCCGGAGGAGGACCGGGAACCATGCGGGGAACATTGAACGGAAATCATAAAGGTTTTCATCAGCAGCAAATCAGAACAAGCAGGCAAATGGGATTCACTGCACCAGAAATTATTGCCGCAGAACCACCCAATATTTATGTCACCGATCTGGTGATTCTTCCGGATATCGAAAAAAGATTGGAGGCATTCACCCGACGCATGCACGCTATTGTGTTTTTGCCGGGAGGAGTAGGAACCATGGAAGAACTGCTCATTCAGTTGGCAGTCAAAACACACGAAAAAAACCATGATCAATATTTGCCGATTGTTCTAACAGGAAATAATAAATCACTGACGTATATGGCTGCTATTAATGAATTTATTGAAACAGTATTGGGCGCAGACATGCTGAAGGAATATAAGATCATTCATGATGATCCAAAGGCAGTCGCTGAATTTATGAGTGATCAGATGAAATACGTAGATATGGCCAGAGATGATAACGATGATTCCGATGAATGGAATCGCAGCCTGTACATTCCGGAGGATTTCCAGGAACCGTTTAAGCCGACCCATGAAAGTATGGAAGCTCTGCAACTACACCGGAAACAGCCAGTAGCAACTTTGGCAGCTGAATTGCGCAGACTCTGCAAAGGAATTGTGCATGGAAGTGTTACTGCGCAGGGCATGCAGGAAATACGCGAACATGGAAAATACAAAATTCACGGCGATCCCGATATTTTAGAAGCACTCGATAAATTGCTGACTGTCTACATTGCCCAGGGAAGAATGCGCGCAGAAAAATATGAGCCGTGTTATGAATTGCATGTAAACGGATCAAAATAAAAAAGCCCGGCTTTACCCGGGCACCTTCATCGATGACTGCGCCATTCGAAGATGGGTCATTCTTTTATAGGCAGACTTTTGACCGTGTACAGCTTGATAAGAGCTATCACTCCAATAAGTCCCCAAAACAATTGAACCACCAATGATTGATGATTGTTTGTTGCCCAAGCGGTCAATCCGAGACCAATAGCCCCGACCAGATTGAGCACCTGATAGATCATCCCTTGCGAGATGAACTTGAATGTCAGAAGCCCGTAGGCTCCCAACAAACACAACACACCAACCCAACCCAACACATTGATCAACAGCTCCTGTGTAAACACGATCTCACTCCAGCCAAAGAATTGAAGGAAAATGAGTCAAACAAATAACTCACCTATTTGTTATTATAAAACTTTACAAAATAAAAGCAATCACCCCCTATACGTTCCCCCCGCATCCGTAATCGCGCTCAAACTGTGCGGATGACTTTCCTGGAGGCTAGCCTGCGTAATACGCACGAACTTCGCTTTCTTGTGGAATTCACCCATATTCTTGCTTCCCAGATAGTAGAACGATGAACGCAGCGCACCTGTCGATTGGAACAGGAAATCATCGACACTGCCTTTGAACGGCACCAGTCCCTCGACTCCTTCGGCAATCAGCTTCTTGGCTTCTGTCTTCATGTTCTGTCCGTAGCGTTCCGCACCTCCCTTCTGCATGGCACCCACCGATCCCATCCCGCGGTACTGCTTGAAGATTTTTCCATCGCGTTTTACTTCTTCGCCCGGAGACTGCTTGTAGCCTGCGAGCAGAGACCCGAGCATGACTGCAGAGGCTCCGGTCGCGAGCGCCTTAGCCATGTCGCCCATCTGTTTAATGCCGCCGTCGGCCACAAAGGTGACCTTGCTGCCTTTGACTGCGCGGGACACTTCCATGAGAGCGGTGACCTGGGGAACGCCCATGCCGGTCACGACGCGTGTCGTGCAAATGCTGCCGGGACCAACGCCCACACGGAGAATATCGGCACCTGCTTTCATCATCGCTTTGGCTCCATCGTAGGTGGCGACGTTTCCCGCCATGACGACCACTTTGTTCTTGTAATTTTTCTTGATGAAGGTCACACAGTCCATGATGTACTGGCTGTGGCCATGTCCGGAATCAACGACAATCACATCCACGCCGGCACCCACCAACGCCTTCACGCGCTCTTCCATATCAGCCCCTGCTCCAATTGCAGCGCCGACAAGATAGCGGCCCTGCTTATCCAGACTCGCCATAGATGCATCGGCAACCTTTGCCTTCTTCACTGCTTCGACCATCTTCTGCTGAGCCGGAACCTGAAGATTGCGGTGAATAATGCCGAGTCCCCCGTTCTGTGCCATAGCAATTGCCATCTCTGTTTCTGTCACCGTATCCATCGGCGAAGACATAATCGGCAGCTTTAGCATGATTGTTGGATGCAGCTTTGTAGTGAGCTCTGCCTTCTCGCGGGGGAAATCGGTGTAGTTCGGGAGGAGCAGCAAATCGTCGAAAGTAAGACCTTCCATTACTATTTTGCCGGATTGGGGAGATGTTTTTGCCATAAAGTATGAAAGAATTATGATATATGAATTACGAATTATGAATAAAGAAATATTCATTCCCTTAATTCATAAATCCTAAATCGTAATTCAGTTATAGAAAGAACAAATTACAAATACAAATTACGTCCTATCTCAGTCGGAATAAAAGTACACTCAAATGCCCAGCGTGTGAGCTGATCAATCTGATCCTCATCAAAAATCTCGTACTGACGGAGCAGATCGATTTCCTTCGACAGATTTGTGCGGAGCATCGACGGATTATCGGTGTTAATACAGAACTTCACCTCGTTCTTCCAGAGTGTCTGGAGCACTTCCTTCAGGTGCTGACCGTCCTTGATAAACCCAACGCTGAGGTTGGATGTAGGACACAGACACATGGTCAGGTTCTTCTCACGTACCTTTTTCATGAGTGCAGGATCGGTGTAGGCGCGGAACCCGTGGTTGAGGCTGTCGAGCGGGAGCACATCCAGTACGTGATTCATTTCTTCGGCGGTACCATCCTCTCCCGTGTGCACGGTGGTCTTGAGGCCGTTCGCACGCGCTTCGGTGTAGAGATCCGTATACTCGTCGTAATTAAATACCTCGCCTTTCTTGAGCGGACCTGCGATGTCGATTCCCACCACACCGCGGCTGCGGTACTTGATGGCTTTGCGGACGATGATGGCATTGATCTCTTTTGGCAGACGGCGATCCAGCATAAGCATAAGACCGGCGCGGACCTGCGGGAACTCTGCCAGCGCGCGTTCCATACCGCGGAGGGCCGCCAGGATAATCTGATCCAAATCGCGCTCTCCTTCGCGGTTGCGGTAGAGCGGGTTGAAGCCCGGTTCCAAAAGAGTGATGTTATTGACACGGTAGGCTCCGGAAATCACTTCGTAGAGCGTGCGCTCCATAGCCACCGGCGAGCTCTGGATGAGCTCTGTCAGGTGGAATAGTTCATGATAATCCTCCCACGTCACCTTTTCCTTGTTGAGCGTGACCAAATCGTAAAATTCCCAGTAATCTTTACTAGGCAGTTTAATACCCTGCTCATGCGCAATAGACCACAACACGTGCGGCTCGACTGATTGTCCGAGATGGAAATGCAACTCCGCTAGCTCCTTTGTGGGTCTGCTTGAGGTAACCATGAGCTATTATTACCAAACGGAGGGGGTATTGGCAAATCAGAATTTTTCTTTTGCTGTTCCTTCCTGAAAGCCGCTTGTCGTTTGAATGCCCATAACTGCTTCATTGGGGAATTCCTGGAACGATAACGCGTTGGCATATCCCGAGCTGGAAGCCGGACCATCAATTAAATCGTGATGTAAGAGCGCTACGGATTCTCGTCCGGGCTTCAAATACACCTTACTTTCACTGATTCCTTCGGAACGCTGACCAACAATGGCACGGAAAATTTCTTTATCCGTTTTTCTTTGCTGACCGAACGTGCGCAAAACAGAAGCGCGAGTGGATGCCATTCCATAATTCACTTTGTAAAATCCATTCTTTTCATCACCCAATAGATCAGAAGGGCTTTCATAGGTCCCGGCAAAGAGACTTCCCACCATGACATAATCCGCACCG
>CAYRQG010000019.1:4122-4706 GCA_964426345.1 uncultured Candidatus Peribacteria bacterium | reverse complement strand
CACCGGCAGCGAGATCTATTGCCACATCGCGTGGATGTGTAACGCCACCATCCGCCACAACAAATCCTCCATGCTTTTCCGCTTCTTCAGCACACTCCAAAACAGCAGACACCTGTGGACGACCCACTCCAGTCTGCATACGTGTTGTACACATTGCACCGGGACCGACGCCGACTTTTACAAATTTTGCACCGGCAGCAAGGATGTCGCGTGTTGCTTTTCTCGTGACCACATTTCCCGCCATAAGATTAATCACTACGCCGCGCTGTGCTGCAATCGTGTTCACTTTTTCGATATTGCGATACGGAACAATGCCCTGATCAAAATTCGCCGTATCCAATAAAATATCGTAGACACCAAGATCCAGCAGATATTTGACGCGATCGATGGGGTTTTTGTTGAGCGCACCTATTGTATAAAGCGCACGCAATCCCCCATTACGTTTATCAATATTGGGCTGATATCGCAGCCGCATAGCAGCATCCATAAGCGGCAGCACTCCTGTCACCTTTTGATCATCAGTGACAACAGGCAAATAGGAAATATGTTTTTCATCCATATAATCAATTGCAGCACGCGGACCT
>CAYRQG010000019.1:0-4112 GCA_964426345.1 uncultured Candidatus Peribacteria bacterium | reverse complement strand
TTCAAAATGTCCTCTACGGATAAATGCACTCACAGCAACATCATTATTTATCCCATCGGGTATGTCTTTTTTACTAAGCACACCAATAAGAACTCCGTTTTTGTCTACAACAACAGCTACATGATGCGAACGCTTGGTAAGTAGTTTGTGAAATTCATGAATTTTCGTCTCTTCGGTAACAGTAATAGGCGTTTCATAGACCTCATGACGTGTGCGCAAATATTGAGTGATATTCTTGAGTTCTTCATCAGTTTTATCCTGAGGAATGGCAGCAATACCTCCGACGCGTGCAATTGCTTCCGCCATACGCTTTCCCGTCACGTTATTCATATTCGCAATGACAAGAGGTGTATTTGCGAGTTCGCCGCGCGGTTTCAAATCAACGTCATCGCGGGAAAATGCTCCACCAATTTTGTGGGCTTCTGCAATATCCAGTAACACGGAACGGTATTCTTGATATGCAGGAAAATCGATTTCTGTATCAGAATTTTCAACAAGTGGCTGACTTTCATCAGTAATCTGAAGATAATTCCGACACGCTGCCTGAATACGCATGCGCTCTTCATCCGTTGCCACTTTCAATACCTTTTTCTGAATATCATTGTTCGGAAGCAGAAAAATATCATTAAACGTAGCATCGGGATGTTCGTCTTTCTTGAAGAGAAGATGAGCCATAGCGTCCCATTTTCTGCTGTTTGACATACATTGTCAAATATAGTCATTCAACAAAAAAACAACCCCCTTCCGGAGGTTGCTTTCTTCAATTCCTATCACCTAAAACCTAACACCTATCCCCTCATTTAGTGCCACCAACCAGTGACTCCATAGAGGCTGGCTGTAAGCACAGACACAATCGACATCAGCTTCACGAGGATATTCAGGGATGGGCCGGATGTATCCTTGAACGGATCACCAACGGTATCACCCACCACAGCAGCCTTGTGTGCATCTGATCCTTTGCCACCCATGTTGCCTCCTTCAATGTACTTCTTCGCGTTGTCCCATGCTCCACCGGAGTTGGCCATGGACATACCGAGCATCATGGAGCTCACCAGAGCACCGGCAAGCAGTCCTCCCAAAGCCTCGCGGCCGAGGAGCAGACCAATGAGCACCGGAGAGACGATTGCGAGCACACCCGGCAACACCATCTGGCGGATTGCAGATGCGGTTGCAATGGAAACACAGCGGGCGGTGTCGCCTTCTGCGGTTCCTTCCATAAGACCTTTGATCTCGCGGAACTGGCGGCGGACTTCTTCAATCATTGCAATAGCGGCGCGGCTGACTGCGCGCATCGTCATAGATGAGAACAAGAACGGGAGCATACCTCCAATCAAAAGACCGATGAGTGTGAATGCATTACTGACATCGATTGCCTCAAGTCCGGATTCTTCTTTGAAAGCTCCGAAGAGTGCGAGACACATGAATCCTGCAACAGCGATCGCAAATCCTTTTCCAATAGCGGCGGTGGTGTTTCCTGCAGCGTCGAGAGCATCGGTACGCTCGCGGACTTCGTGCGGGAGCTTGGACATTTCTGCAATTCCTCCGGCGTTATCGGCCACAGGACCGAAGGCGTCGATGGCGAGAGTCATACCCAGAGTCGAAAGCATTCCGACTGCACCCGCTCCAATGCCGTAGAGTCCGGCCTGCACGTAGGCAATACCCATGGCGAGGACAATGACAATGAGCGGAAGAGCGGTGGAAAGGTACCCAAGAGCAAGTCCTTCAATCAGAACCGTTCCTGCTCCGGTCTTCGAGGAATGTGCGAGTGCGCGGACAGGGCTGTAGCTGTGGGATGTGTAGTACTCGGTGATGATACCCACGAGTACACCGGCAATGAGACCAGCGGTGACTGCAAAGAACACACCGTTTGCAATACCAAGGGGCAACCACATCTTCGTGAAGAACCAGGTTCCCACGAGCATCAGAACAGACGCAATAAGCATTCCGTTCTTGAGAGCGCCCTGAATGCCGGATGGTTTCTTGGTGCGGACGAAGTAGGTAGCGATGATGGTAGCCACAATACCAATGGCAGAAATGAAGAGCGGATACAGAAGAGCGCGCTCAATGTATTCAATACCCCAGGTCACGTGCAGACCAACTAACATGGTCGCGAGAATGGCACCAATGTAACTTTCGAAGAGATCGGCACCCATGCCGGCTACATCTCCGACGTTATCACCCACGTTATCGGCAATCACAGCCGGGTTGCGTGGATCATCCTCCGGAATGCCTGCTTCCACCTTTCCAACCAAGTCGGCTCCCACATCGGCAGCCTTGGTGTAGATACCTCCACCCACACGGGCGAAGAGCGCCACACACGATGCTCCAAAGCTGAATCCTGTCAGGGACTGGAGTGCAGCAGTCATGCTCACATGCTGGAGCAGGTAGAGAAGAACAACGGTGAATCCAATGAGTCCGAGACCAACGACAGCGAGTCCCATCGTGGCACCGCTCATGAAAGCGATGCGCAGTGCGCGGGTCATGCTTGTGCGGGCAGCCTGGGTGGTGCGGACGTTGGCCATGGTAGCAGTGCGCATACCAATGAAACCGGCAAGTCCGGAACACAGCGATCCCATAAGGAAGCTGAGTGCTGTGTACGGTGCGCCCCAGTTATGTGCTCCGACCGCTGCAACGCGGACATCGAGGAACAAATACAGGAGGACGCCGACGACCAGCATGAACGGAATAATGACGCTGTACTCACGGGTGAGGAACGCCATGGCACCAACACGGATCTGTTTGGCGATCTTCTGCATGACATCGGTTCCATCGCTCTCGCGACCGATGATGGCACGGAAGATAATTGCAAAGACCAGCGCGAGCACTCCGGAGAGCGCGACGAGCTGCAGGGACTGAGTCATGTACACAGGAAGAAGTGTAACCATGGGAAGATGGGGAATGGCTCAAAATAAAAAAGTCTGACCCATCATGAAGCCGCGCGCTTCTCGTTACAAGAGGAACACGCGGGTTTCATGGGAAGGTCTGTTATTTGGTGGATTTCGTCTTTTTTGCGGCTTTTGGAGTCTTCTTGGCGGCTGTCTTCTTGGACGTTGTCGCCTTCTTTGCAGCAGGCTTGGCCTTTTTCTTCATGCCAACCATTGCCTGCAGATCGCCCTGGAGCTTCTTGGCATTCTTCTGCACGTAGGTCTGCGCCTTCTTCATGTTGCTCTGCACAACATCACTGTCCACAAAAGATTTCACTTCCTTCCCGATCTGCTTACCATCGGTCTGGAGGTGCTTGGCCAGAATACGTCCAGCCTCTTCTGCATCTTTTGCAGTAGCGAGTTCCTCGCGGAGTTTGGTGTTACTGAAAACATATCCTGCAACAGCACCACCAATGGTACCGAGGAAGAGAGAAAGTTTTTTCATGAGAATCAGGGGGAAGAATGTCTGGAATAGTACAACGATGAGAGGGCGAACGCGAGAAAAATGTCTCCTATTAGATAGTTTTTTTCAGCGCTGCCGCAAATGCTTTCACCTGATCGTGGTGGCCATCTTTTCCGGCAACACTCTCTCGCATCTTTTCATGTTCTGTTCCCAAGGCACGCCGTACATTACGTGATGTAGTAGCAAGAATATGTGCTGCGTAAAATGCCGGATTCTTAAATTCTTTTGCAGACAAAGATGTACTGACCACCGGAAAATTCTCGACCTGTCTCATATGACGTTCCAAAGATTCCGCCCCCGTTTCGCCCTCCCGTATACGTGGAACAGCAATAATTGGTTGCTGCACCTTATACACAAAATCATCCACAGCCAGATCCGTGATCAACACATTTCCTGTCTCATTGCGTGACTGATGGAGAACATTTTCGATACTTGGAAAAAGAACGGCAATTCCCAGTAATTCACACGTTTTCGCAATTTCATCACGCACCTGCGATTCAGCCGAATCGCGTAGAAGAATGCCAACCGAAGGGGGTATGTGAGGGGTCCGGAGAATGCGCTCCACAAATTGAGCGGCCTCCTTTCCACGATTGATTCCGACCATTCCTACCGGCACACCAGAGGGCATCTGCAAAATAGAATCGACAGAATCTCTGCCACCCAATGCGGATGATTTAATGGGCACTCCCACCACGGGAAGTGCGGTATTTGCCTGTACCACTCCC
>CAYRQG010000018.1:0-12947 GCA_964426345.1 uncultured Candidatus Peribacteria bacterium | reverse complement strand
ACATCCTGGGTCAAAAAAACATCTGCCTCCGCGCCGGACATCAGTGTACTCAACCACTTCACACTCAACTCGGAATCACGGCCTCTGCCAGACTCTCTGTCAGCATGCATACAACCGAAGAGGAAATTCTCCTCGTCCGCCCCGCCATTCTTGAAGCAATCAAAACCCTCAACCCCTAATCTCAACCTCATTCCTCACAATGGACCTCTACGCCGACACCATTCTCGATCACTACCGCCACCCTCACTTCAAACAGGAACGCGGCGATGCAACAGTGTCCCATGCAGAAAAAAATCTCAGCTGCGGCGATACGCTCACGGTGTACCTCACCATGGACGATGTCGATCATGCAGAATTGAACTGGACCGGCGAAGGTTGTGCCATCAGTCAGGCAGGGATGTCGATCCTGGCAGAAGCGATGCAGGAAAAAACCCTGACTGAACTAGATGCCATTACCGCAGAAGACGTCCGCACCCTCCTTGGCATCCCCGTCGGCAATCGGCGCATCAAATGTGCCCTTCTCTGCCTCCACACCCTCAAAAACGCCCTCCACACCCTGCGCGAGGAACCTCTCCAAAGTTGGACAGAAACGGTTGGAAATGACAACAAAACCAGTTAGGATGTCGGTCCACGAGCCGTCGTAGCTCAGTGGTAGAGCACCTCCATGGTAAGGAGGTGGTCGTCAGTTCAATCCTGATCGACGGCTCCATTTTTTAAATACAAAAAAGCCAACCCTTACACGCGCTCACTGTGAGGCTGCCGTGAACGTGACTGTTGTACGGTAAGTTCCTGTCGGCTGCACTTTGGTGGCACCCACCGCAGCACGGAATCCAATGCGGATCAGATCTCCGCTTCCTGTTTGGGACGGATGCGTACTCTGGCGGATGGTGAGGGTAGAACCTGTTTTCACACGGGCCCACTTTTCAGAGGCTGCGTCTGTTCCCCAGAGCATGGGGGCAACATCGGAACCGGAACTGGTGGATGACACACGGCCACCCCAGCGGGCATCGTTGGTATTGTTGGTCGGGTTCAATTCCCAGGCCTTGGTGTAATTGGCTGCACTTCCTGTTCCGAATGCCTGGATGAGATCGTTGTACTGGCTGATGAGGTGACCGGTCTTTGTTCCTCCGGATCCTGTCTGCACTCTCCAGCCGAGGGTGTATCCCGTTGTACTGTTTGTAAGGATGCGGCAGGCAACGGCGCGGGAGTTGGAGTAGACACCGGTATCACCTGTATAGGTAATAGTTCCAAGGCTGAGTGTTTCTCCGGAGCCAGAGTACCCGTCACCATTCGCATCGCAGTTCATTCCCACAGCCGCTGCCAATGTAACAGCCACGACAGCGGTTTCGGAATCGCTGGATGCAGCTAAACCATGAAAAGGTTCTGCCACAACCGCCCCAACCAGATATAGGCTAACCGCTGCAACCACGCCAAGTGTGATAGCACGAGTACTTTTTTCAGGAGTCAGATAAACATGTTCCATGGAAGGAGTTGTAGGAGATGTATATGTGTTTCGTAAATATTATAACATAATTAATAATATTTGTAAATAACTGTCGTACAACAAAAAAGCCGATCCTAAGACCGGCTTTTAAGAATCCAGGGGAGGTGTCCTTACTGTGTTGCAGCGGTAAAGGTAACCGTTGCACGGTAAGTTCCTGTCGGCTGCACCTTGGTGGCACCCACCGCAGCACGGAATCCAATGCGGATCAGATCCCCGCTTCCCGTCTGGGAGTTGGTGGTACTCTGGCGGATGGTGAGAGTGGAACCTGTTTTCACACGGGCCCACTTTTCAGACGCAGCATCAGTTCCCCAGAGCATCGGAGCAACATCGCTTCCGGAGCTGGTGGAAGAGACACGACCACCCCAACGGGAATCGTTTGTATTACCAGTAGGGTTGAGTTCCCAGGCCTTGGTGTAATTGGCTGCACTTCCTGTTCCGAATGCCTGGATGAGATCGTTGTACTGGCTGATGAGGTGACCGGTCTTTGTTCCTCCGGATCCTGTCTGCACTCTCCAGCCGAGGGTGTATCCCGTTGTACTGTTTGTAAGGATGCGGCAGGCAACGGCGCGGGAGTTGGAGTAGACACCGGTATCACCTGTATAGGTAATAGTTCCAAGGCTGAGTGTTTCTCCGGAGCCAGAGTAGGTGTCACCGTTTGCATCGCAGTTCAGACCAATAGCACTTGCGAGGATAACAGACACAACAGCTGTTTCTGAATCGGACGATGCGGCAAGACCTCGGAAGGGTTCTGCAACAACAGCAACTCCCAGATAGAGAGCGACTGCAGCAGTCACACCTACGGTAAGGGTGCGATACTGTCTGGTCCGTGAGAGAGGTAGAGCGTTGCGCATAATGATATTGGTATGAATATTTTTTTAATGTTTCGTGAACATTGTATCACATATTTTAACTTTTTGCAAATAACTTTTTATTCACGGGAGAAGAGAGAAGTAAAAGCGTTCATGATATTAAGTGTTATAGGCGATTTTGAGGCAGAAGAAAATTGTCCGCTCGCAGAGGAAGAATGTACGTTGTTTGCTCCACAATCAACACCGTACGTGAGGTGTGCGGCTGCGCGGGTGAACAGTGTGACCATTTCCGCACGGTTCACCACACGGTTCGGACCCGCACGGTGAGTCTGGCTGTCCCCCTGCAGAATGCAGTAATCAGCGGCAGTCTGCATATAGGATGCATACCATGCATCGGGGCGGACATCGGCAAAGGCCGGGGCAAGATGCAGTGGTTTCAATTTCATATAACGTACAATCATTGCAATCGCTTCTGCACGACTGGCTGTGGCTGCGGGCATCAGAGTACACGGATGTGTGCCGTAACAGTTGTTGTACCCCTTCATCCAACCGTTGGCACCGGCAGTTTCTGCAAAATTGTAATACCACGCCTGAGGCGATACGTCGTCGAAACTCGGACGACTACTCTCTACAGGCTTCACAGCACTGATGAGTGTGATCACTTTTGCAAATTCGGAACGCAGCGCTGCATCCATACCGTTGAACGTACCACGGCTGGTATCAAGAATATTTTTGTCGATGAAATACTTCACTGCGCCTTCATACCATGCACCCGCCGGAACATCGCTATAAGGCGTCAAAGCGGCTCCGTGCAGCGGCGCATCGATGTAACAGCTATTGATTCCGCGCGCCTGTTCGGGCGTGAGCGTGGTTTCTGTAAACTTCCCGTCGGGCAGTTTTCTGCGTTCAATAATGGTCGGCAGGTCTGTGGGCGTGAAGCTCTCAATCAGTGGCTGCACGGGGCGGCGCCCGCCTCCGCTCGGAACTGTCGGCGAATCCTGAGCGGGTGCCGGGCAGGATGTCACAACCGTATTGATAATGGTGGTGGTACCTGTTCCCGTTCCCAGAGCAAGGTGCATAAACGTGTATCCCACCTGACTCATACTGAGTCCATTGGTGTCTGTCGCATCAATCAGCAGTGCATATGCCACATTTTCTTCAATACTCGCTGGCAGTGTAATAGTCACTGTGTAATCGGCTGAGGTTCCTGTAATGGCCATCATGGGACTTGATCCTGTAATCGTGAGAGGGCTCACCGGCATAGCGGGACCGCTTCCTATAAGCGTTACTCTGATACTGTTGGACAGAATTCCTGCGCCTGTGTCTTTCACATGGAAGGAGAGAGTTGCACTTAGCGGGGCAGCTGTATCTGAGCGCGCCGGGCTCTCATTGGCCACAGAACAGGTGCCACAGGCACTCGCGATGGCAAAGCTGTAGGAGAAGCTCTTACTGTTCGGGGTGGGTGCCAGATCGCGCGTGGCAACAGTGACACTCACATCCTGACCACCGGAGAAGTTTGAAGCGGGATTAATGGTAATAAGGTAACTTCCCGTGTTGCCACTGTAGGAGAAGGCACCGTTACCGACTGTATAAGGCGTGGCATTGATGGTAACGGTGGTATTATTGATATCAATACCGGCACCGCTATCGGACAAGCGCAGAACAATATTGGAATCGGCAGAGACGCCGACTGCATTAGGGGCAGGACTGCGATCCGAAATGGCAGGCGGAATAGAGTCAATAATACGGAAGTAATACACAACGGGCGTCATAACATTTGCCGGACTATGCAAATCCGACGCTTCGACCGTTACGCGCACGCGCGCATTCTGTGCAAAGGGTGTTGCAGGAGTAATGGTCACGGTGCGATCGGCAGAAGTACCCGTAATACTGACCCCGGGATCACCCTGCTGATACACAGTGGTCGCCCCCGTTCCCTGCATGACACTCACACGGATCGTGCTGTTATCGACACCCAGTCCAGGCGTAACGCCTGCATCACTCTTATAATCCTTAATATGCAGAACAATCGACGTGGTGGTGGCAATATTATTGGCATTTGCTGCAGGTGTCTGGTTTTGCACGTATGGCGCATTTGTATCGTCTTCGGTGGTAAAGCTCCAGGTTTGCGATCCTGTATTGGGAGAAGCAGCACGATCGTCCGCAGTGGCAATAACTGTGTAGGTCGTTGCATAGCTGAGTGTACCCGGACTGATGGATGCGTTGCAGCTGCCGGTACGGTTGCTGTTTGTAGTGGTACATCCCGAACGGGAAACGGTTTTCGATACCGCATTGAGCGTTGCCAGGAATGAGCCAGAGTTCACACCGGCACCGGCATCACTCACAACATACGAAATACCACTTGTGACAGACACATTTGTGGCAGCAGAGGCGGGACTCAGACTGCTAAACGTCGGGCCCGTGAGATCATTTGCCAGGTTAACTGTCAGGTTTTGTACGGCATCCAGAACATCACTTCCGTCTCCATTGTTCTGCGCCATATTGGTATCGATGGTCGAGCCCAGGGTGAAATCAAAATTGAAACTGTAGGCACCACTTGCAGCAAGAACCTTCCAGTAGATATGGCCGATTTTCCGGTCCAGCGGATTGGCTCCGGTATTCACGGGACTGCTTCCACTGGGGTCGTATCCTGTTACCTGAATCGTATTGCTGGAAATAGTGTTGGATGGGTACGACGGAAAAAGGCCGTCGGTCACAATACCTGTGGCAGCAACTGTACAACCGGAGTTGGTGTAGGGCGCAACGTACGTGGGATTATATGGCAGAATGACATCCACCGAATTGGCATTCAGGTTATCGGTCTGCACAGAAATATCGGTACGGAAACAACGGCCTACATAGAAAGTGGTTCCCCCGTCCGACGTAATCAGTTTCATAATTTGTCCTGAGGCAGCCTGTGCATAATACGTACCTATCCCAATACCCATCGCAATCATGAAGAAAAACACCGTGGACGTTCCGGCGGAGAGCGCAAAGCGGCGGGCACTCTTGCGGAAGAGATGCTGCAGATCAGCTCTGCTGAGCGGTACACGGCGTGCAGCGTGCAGACGCTTTTTGGCCGGTGAGGAGCGGCGTTTAACTGTCACCTGTGCGATTGAGATTGACGACGGCATTCGTTAAATCGATGCCGTTCACACGTGTATCCTGATTCAAATCCAGACGTTCATCGGACCCGAGGAGTCCTCCCACAATAAGCGAGAGATCAATACCATTCACTTTGTTGTCTCCGGCAGTGGAGTTCACATCACCCGATGGAAGTGGTGCAGTACCCCCCGCCGTAAAATCAACAGTCGCACCCGTCATGACAACCACGTTCGCACGCAGGACACGCAGATGGGAATATCCTTTTGCAGTCAGATCGTACGTACCGCCTTCCGTGAGATTGCTCAATCGCAACCCGTGATACACACCATTGGCATCGGTGGTGATTGTCTGGGAATCGATGGGAGTTGTGGACCCCTGTGCACGCACCTCGACAGTCAGATGTGTGGAATCATTGCCGGAAGTCGGTATACGCTTTTCGGGAATCGCAATGACATTCAACTGGGGCGATGCACCCGTGACTGTAAAACTGATAACAACATTGGATGTTGCGGCACGCAGTGTCTGCATCCGTTCAAAACCCACGGGCAGCAGTGCCAAAAAAATCCAGAGCAGCATCCGTGTGCGTGTGCGCCAGATTTTCGGCCGGTTTTTTGATGTATGTATGCGTTTCATGAAATCTAAAAATTATAGCACAAAGAAGCGCAGAACGCCAGATCCGCTGAGAAACAAAAAACAGAGAGCGCGTGCAGGATTATTTCTTGGCTTTTACTGCCTTTTTCTTCGGTGTCTCCGGTTTCTTCTGATGGATTTCAAAACGCGAGAAGAAGTACTGCACTGCAAAGGACACAACGAAGATGAGAAGCAGAATCAGCAGTACCGGCAGGAGCGGAATGACCCAGAATGCAGTGGATACCGGTTGCAAATGACGGCCATTGAATGCCGTAAAATCCGTCACTGCGGTGTAGCGTCCGAGTGCAAAACGCGGCAGCCAGGAGAAATCGCGGGAACGTGTTGAATCGCGCAATACCACCCAGTCATTGAAGGGAACGGAATCAACAGGAATGCCGAAAATATTGCGGATTTCCACAGTGCCGGACGGCAGCATGCGGACGGAACCGGAATTTTTTGCCGTAAGACGGAATCCAACGGGAAGTGACCAGTTCAGGAAGCGGTGTGCGGTGAGCTGTTCTATGCTTCCCTCTTCAACCACATCACCCTGAACAGTAATGATAAAGAGTGCCGCAACGCGGGACACAATCGCAATTCCCGAAACGGTCGACGGGGCCTCTTCGCGCGTCACAATCAGCGCCGCCTGGTGATCGCCCGGATCGGCATCTTTCGGGACGCTCACCATGACACGGATAAACGCGCGGTCAGCATGGTTCAACTGAACGCGGCGGATTTCCGGAGCAAGCCATCGGCGTGCAGAAAAAGGTCCGTCAACATCCTCTCCAAAAAAAGTAGATGTCCCTTCATGTTCTGGATCAGCAATGAAGTCTTCGGTGGTGAGATCAAAAATCGACGATTCTCCTTCGCGGTTGGTCAGCTCTATATCGACTGTGCGCTGTTCGCCCGGTTGCATGGACAGCAAAAAACGCGCAGGGCCTACAGTAAAATCACGAATGACAGGGGTGTTGCTCTGGACATTGATACGCAGGCTGGGCGGACGAAGAACGGACACTGGAGTTGCTGCTGCAGCCGGACTGACTGTCAGAAAAAGTGCCGCAGAAACCAACAAGTGAGCTGTGTACCTCATGCGGAGAGGAAGAGTACTAGATGTGTCCTCATCTCACAAGCTACACTGCTGTCACTTTATTCTCCTGTCTCTATGCGAAAAACAATTCCCCTTCTGACGCTGACTGTCATCATTATGAGCGGACTGTTTCTCTACAATCAGTATGAGGAACGCAGGATCGCCAGTGCACTCATAGAAGAAACGGGGAAGATTGCAGAAAGCTACGACGGTCTTATTGAGAAAAACATTATCGCACTTCAGGACAAAGGAATGTTCACTATGCAGCAGCGGACAGCTGTGGAACACATGCAGCTTGCACGGAAGCAATTCGGCACGGAAATGCTGATCAGCGAGCGCGTATCACTGATTCATCAGCTGCAAAAAGGGATCATTGCTTTCCTGCAGGATCTGCAGCCGGAACAGGCATTTGTGAATTCTGCGGAAGTGGCGCTGTTGCAGCGTGAAATGGGCAAGAATGGCCAGATGCGTGCGTTATTAACCACCTACAATGAACTCGCCGGACAGTGGAATGATCATCAGCATACTCTATTGGGAAATCTGCTTGCCTCCTTGCCGGGACAAAAAACAGAAACGCTCCCCTTTTTACGTTTTGATGGAGAACAGGAGTATTTAACAACCATTCACCTGTAACGACGCACAAGTTCAAACGAAAGAGCAAAGGTCCGTATTCGCAACACAGAAGTTCATATTGATCTGACACAATCGATAAAAAGACCCAAAAAGACAAATAAAGTGAACACAGGCCGCGTGATGACAAGCTTTCAAGACACTATGGCTCTGTAGCGCGGCTTTTCCGACCACAGAAAAATCTGCAACGTATTGTAGCCGCCACAAAATGTCCCGGATCACACACAGGACAAAATGCACGCGGGAGGGTTGCGAAAATTTGAACTTTTTGCTACAATCAGGAGAAACCCTCAACACACAAACACACGCGCAATAGAAAAAACACACATGCACACACTCACCCCATCACAGCTTCAGGAGCTTGCCAGCAGCGATGCGGCGGCCCGCTTGAGCGTGGCGGCAAGAGAGCGCTTGGGATGGATCAGATTTTTTGTGGAGCACAGTCACTCAGTAAGCGAGACCTGTGTGCATCTGGGAATTTCCCGCAGCACCTTCCACCGCTGGCTCGAACGTTTCGATCCGAACGATCTCACATCACTCGAAGAAAAATCGCATGAGCCACATACACAGCGCTCTGCACTCGTACCGGAGAATATCATCACGCTGATCCGTGCGTATCGTCAGTCACATCCGCACATGGGCAAGGAGCAGATCCGCACACTGCTGCTGCAGGAACATAACGTCACCGTCTCTGCATCGACAGTCGGCCGTGTGATTGAGCGTGAGTATCTGTACTTTGCAGCAACACCTCTGCACTGGAAAAAGCGTATGCACCAGGAAGAGCGTCAGACTGTTGCCGTCGCTCCCGTGCAGACGCAGGTCTATACCACCCCCACACAAACCAACACAGAACCAACCTCGCAATTGCACGACACATCGCATGATGGTTGTGCGTTTTGCATGGTGAAGCACATGGGATGGTCAGCATGGAAGCGTGTGCTGATGGTCACAAGCATGCTGGTGAACGTTGCCATTGCCATCTCCTTCTTTGCAACAGTGCACTGGGAATCCCAGAAGACCACGGCGCAAGTGAGTTCACACATTCCGCAAACAACAGAAACCATTTCCAGTCTCGATCGCCCATGATGCACTTCTTCCTCCGCCACCGGCTGGAAGTATGCACCCGCATCAAGCGGGGCATCGCAACCGCGACACTGTTTGCATTCATGCTGAACAGCGCGGGCGTGGTGCAGCTCTCTGCGTTCAATCCTTTGTCTGTTCCAAAAGCAGAAGCGGGCACGGGCATCTTTGCGCCGATCAATTACCAGGGACGCATTACCGGTATGAATGGTACTGCTGTTGCCGATGGTAAGTACAACGTCCGCTTCAAGATCTTCAATGCTGCCATCGGCGGCTCACCTCTCTGGAGTGAAACATGGTCTGGAGCCAACCAGGTCAGCATGACAGGAGGACTCTTCTCTGTGGCACTCGGTACGCAGGTGGCCATGACAGGAAGCGTCGACTTCAATACGAATAACCTCTTCCTCCAGATTGAATTCGATCCGGCCAACGCAGGAACCTACCCAGAAGTCTTCTCCCCTCGCAGACAGTTTGGTTCCGTGCCGTACGCACACAATTCCGATCTTCTCGACGGACTCGATGCTACAAAATTTGTGAGAACCGATATCCCGCAGACAATGAGCGGCACGCTGACCATCAAGCCGAACAACAACGCCACACTCGGACTCAAAGTGATTGGCACGGCTTCCGGTACATCCATCCATGCAGACCAGAGCCTGACTGCTTCTGGAAACATTGTTGCAGAAGGAACCATCAGTGGTGCAAACCTCTATATAGGAACAGGTATTCAGGGTGCAGGACTGACGAACTGTAACACCGCAAGCTCTGCTTTGCAGTGGAATAGCTCAACGGGCCGCTTCTCGTGTGGAACGATTACAGGTTCCTCATTCTCCACGGGTAACGTCCTGACGATTGGTAATGCGAAGTACGTCAGTAAGCAGGGAGATACGATGACGGGGGCCCTTACCATTAACGTCCAGGGTGGCAATAACAACACCATTGGTCTGAGAGTGGCCAACACCATCTCCGGTTCAATGATCCATGCAGAGAAGAACCTGACTGTCTCTGGTTCCATTACAACCGAGGGAACAATCAGCGGTGCAAACCTCTTCATTGGAACAGGAATCACAGGCGCAGGTCTCACGACCTGTTCCAACACCGCAACCAGTAAGCTCCTCTGGAACTCTGCAACAGGACGCTTCAGTTGTGGTACCGACTTTGGAACAAACTTCGGTTCCGGCCAGGTCATTGCCATCGGCGATACGCGCTACGTCCGCAAGAGCGGAGACACGATGACTGGCGCGCTGGTGATCAATATCCAGGGCGGCACACTGGGATCAATCGGACTCAAGGTACTCAATACATTGAGCGGTGCGATTATCCACGCAGAAAAGGCACTCACCTCCTCCGGCTTCATTATGGTGACCCAGCGCGGAACCCCTGTGGGATCCGGCGCGCTCGTGGTCGTGAACAGTACAGCTGCGGGAACAGGTGCGTACATGGTTGCAAATGGTCCGGTGCTCGTACTCGATAGCCCGACACAGAGCTTCAATGCCCCGCACATTCTCTTCGGCTATAAGAGTAACTTCGATACAGCCCTCTGGAGAAGTGCAGCAGCGACCCTCTCTCTGAACGGCACATTGTCGGGTCACAGTCTGTACGCAGACAATACCATCCGCGGTGCGGGACTGACCGATTGTGACGGCACATCCAGCAAGCTGCTCTGGGATGCAACAACAGGCCGCTTCAGTTGTGGAACAGACGGTGGTGGAACCGGCGGAAACTTCGTGAGCATTGGTGGTGACACCATGACAGGAACACTGGTGGTGCCGGGTCTGAATCTCTCCGGAATTACCCTGAGCAGCATTAATGGCTTCAGCAAATTCCTGAATATTGATAACGGCGGCCTTGCCACCGCAGGTATTACACGCCTCACACAAAATGGAAACCTCACCAATATCGGCTCCATTCAGGCGGGATCCGCTGTCTTTACAGCGGGAGGTACATTCCCGACAACCGTAGACTATGCCGCTACAAACAATATTTACGCGGTAGCAGTGGGAGATATTGATGGAGACGGAGATAAAGATGTGGTGACTGGTACGCTGGATGGCCAGTATTCCAAGTTCCTGAATAACGGCGATGGAACATTCGGTTCCAGAAGCGACTTTGCAACAGGCGGATCTATCTATGGAATCACACTCACTGATGTAAACGGCGATGGAATGCTCGACGTTGCAGCAGCAGATGGATCGGACATGGTGATCCAATTGAATAACGGTGACGGAACGTTTGCATCCAAAGTATCATATGCAGCGAGCTACCCCATCAATATTGCTGCATCTGATCTGAATGGCGACGGTCGACCGGATATTGCGGTTGCAGAAAATATCGACAGCTCCGTGTCTATATACATCAACAATGGAGATGGCACCTTCGCTCCGAAGGTAGACCTCAACACAGCCATCGGTCATACATTCGACACAGAAATAGCAGATATCAACGGAGACGGATACCCGGATATTCTTGCAACGGTAGACGCAGGTGTTGTCTCCACATTCCTCAACAGAGGAAATGGAACATTCCATACCAAAGTAGATGTCACAACACAAAGCGCACCTGTAAGCTTGGCAGTCAACGATATCAATGGCGACGGCGCACCTGATATGGTTGTGAACTCATCCACTAATACCAATGTCTCTGTTCATATGAATAACGGAGACGGAACATTTGCCACCAAAGTAGATTATGCGGTGGCCGCCACCAACAAAGATCTGCGCCTTGTCGATATAAATGGTGACGGCGTACGCGATATTGTCATGGCGGGTGTGATTGTATTGATCAACAAAGGAAGAGGAACGTTCGATCCAAAAATTGTGTATAACGCCACGGGAACCACCTTCACTCTGGAAACAGGTGATCTGAACGGCGATGGAAAACAGGACATTGTATCGATTGATAACAACAACGATTACATGACCGTCATGCTGAATAGCACTCGCACTATTATGACCATTCAGCCGGGAACGGGTGGCGTGGTCGGCATTGGTACCACTACACCGGGATCCAAGCTTGCAGTCTCCGGTTCTGTCATTATTAGTACAAGCGGTAAGCTGGCTAATGGACGCGCAGATACGGGCGTAGCACTTGAAGTACAGGGCACCATCAGCGGCTCCACCATCTACGCAGCACGCTCACTCCGCTCCTCCGGAAGCATTGTGGCAGAAGGAACCATCAGTGGTGCCAACCTCTACGTGGGAACAAGCCTCCAGGGTGCGGGACTGATCGATTGTCAGAATGGGGTCTCCAGCAAACTGCTCTGGAACGCCACAACAGGCCGCTTCTCCTGTGGAACAGATCAGACGGGCGGCAGCGGAACAGGAAATATCCTGGCAATTGGTAACCAGAAATACGTGTCCAAGCAGGGCGATACGATGACTGGTGCACTCGTCATCAACATGCAGGGAGGCAACCTGAATACGATTGGACTCAAGGTCCTGAACACTATGAGTGGTGCCATCATCCACGCAGAAAAATTGCTGACATCATCCGGCACCATCGTCACGGAATCCGGTGCGTACATTGATGGAAACACCTTCGTGGTCCAGGCAAACTCCAACAGAGTGGGTATTGGCATCGCAACGCCGAACACCGCTCTGCACGTCCACAGCAGCGGTAACACCCAAATCCAGCTCACCAGCGATACAACCGGAAATGGCGTCTCGCAGGGTGCAATGGTAGGCCTGAACGGCGCATGGATGGAAATCAAGAATTATGATTCCAGCTTCGGTGGCCCGATTGCTTTCTACAACAACAGCAACATGACCATGCTCATCAAGAGCAATATGGTCGGTATCAACACCACTGCCGATAACGCAGCATTGGAGGTACTGGGCACCATCTCCGGTTCCATCATCCATGCCAATAGTGCTTTGCGCTCTTCTGGTACATTGATTGTCGAAGGAATTACACCCCTCAATAGCACAGTGAACGTAGCAGGAAACATTCTGCCGACTGCAACCAACACGTACGATCTGGGCTCCAATACCCTGCGCTTCCGCGATCTCTATTTGTCCGGCAGCAGCCTGCATGTGGGAACATCCGGCAACGAAGGAACAGTGGGATACAACACTGCAGGAAGTTACCTGACACTGGGAACCAGTGG
>CAYRQG010000017.1:5798-13045 GCA_964426345.1 uncultured Candidatus Peribacteria bacterium | reverse complement strand
CGTATTGCTGGGAAACCTATAAATTACATTTTAAATGATTTAGATGGTATACCAATAGAAGTACAACCTACAATAGGTTGCTATCAACTTAATTAATAATTAAAACCTTATCAAACATGAAAAAAAGAATTGCATTTTTTGCTCCAACAGCAGATAGATCAAAACAATAATAAGGTTGATCATTTTAAAGAGGGAATTGTTATCGGTTCGCTATTGGTGGATAATCCAACGCTGCTGACGGACACGCTCTTTCAGTAAAGAGTGATTGATTGTCAGGGAAACTTGGTCGAGACCTCCTCTTCTTCCGCTACACTCTCACCCGTGGATACGCTCACTGAAGACGCTATTTTGAAAGGCCTGAACAAAGAGCAGCAACAAGCTGTTCTCCAAGTGAACGGACCTGTGCTGATTTTGGCGGGTGCTGGCTCCGGAAAGACACGCGCACTCACGCACCGCATTGCGTATCTCATCAGCAAAGGGGTTCCGCCGTGGCAGATTCTTTCTGTGACATTCACCAACAAAGCAGCCAAGGAAATGAAAGAGCGCATCACAAAAATGCTCCATATTGCCGATCCAGATTCCCCCTCTCCGTTTGATCACTCATCCGGAGAACGGCAGTCAAAACTGCCGGTAATGGGAACATTCCACAGCATCTGTGTCCGTATTCTTCGCCGCGATATTGAACACCTGGGTCGCGACCGTAACTTCGTGATTTACGATGGAGACGATCAGGAGAAAATGATGAAACACATTCTGAAAGAAATGCGCATTCCGGAAGAAGAGATGAAAGCGCGTGCGGCGCTCAGTTACATCGGGAAATTCAAGTCCGAAGCCTACAGCCCAAAAGACGCGCTGACCCAGGCCACGAGCGACAAAATGATCAAGATTGCGCAGATGTACGAGAAATATCAGACGGGACTGCGGCAGAGTAACGCGCTCGATTTTGATGACCTGATTCTGGAAACTGTCCGCCTCTTCCACGAACATCCGGACGTACTTGATCGATACCAGGAGACATGGCGCTACCTGCATGTGGATGAGTATCAGGACACGAACCACGGGCAGTATTTATTGATTACGCTGCTTGCCCAAAAGTACCGGAATATCTGCGTGATTGGTGATCCCGATCAATCCATCTACGGATTTAGAGGCGCCGATATCCGGAATATTCTGGAATTTGAGAAGGAATACAAAGATGCCGTACGCATCAAACTCGAACAGAATTACCGCTCCACACAGCCCATTCTGACTGCTGCCGACAAAGTGATTTCCGTGAACCCCGATCGCCCGGACAAAAACATGTGGACCGAACGCAGCGAAGGACCGCAGATTATTGTGCACGAGGTCCGCGATGAACGGCGCGAGGCAGAAGAAGTGACCAAGGCAGTCAAACTGATGCAGGCCGATGGTACACCGCTCAGTGAACAGGTCGTGCTCTACCGCACCCACGCACAGTCCCGTGTGTTTGAAGAAGCCTGTATGCGGAGCGGCATCCCCTACCGCATTTTGGGTGGTGTGAAATTCTACGCACGCAAGGAAGTGAAAGACGTGCTCGCGTATCTGTATGCGATTTTAAACCCGTACGACACGGTCTCGATGCTCCGCATCATCAATGTGCCGTCGCGCAAAATCGGCGATACCACCATGCAGAAAATCCAGGCATTTGCGAGCGAGATGCATTTGAGTTTGTGGGACAGCCTGAACTACGCATCGCAGATTGATACATTGGATGATGGCGTAAAAAACCGCATCCGGAACTTCACAGCTATTCTGGAACTCTATAAAAACATGTCCAAAACAGTCGTTGTGAGTGCGCTCACAGAACAGCTCTTGCAGGATCTGCAGATAGAAAAATGGCTCACGGAAGGCGAAGAGAAAGCAGAAGGCGAAGAACGCTGGAGGAACGTCCAGGAATTGCTGACTGTCATGCATAAATATGATGGCCTCGAAGCCGAGACATCGCTGATGAGCTTCCTCGAAGAAGTGGCACTCGTATCCGAAGTCGATAAGCTGTCCGAAGGCAGAACAGACGCACTCACGCTCATGACGCTGCACCTGTGTAAGGGACTTGAGTTTGAGCACGTGATGATTGTGGGATGCGAGGAAGGACTCTTCCCGCACAGTAACAGCATGTTCGACAAAGCACAGCTGGAGGAGGAACGCCGCATTATGTACGTGGGAATGACGCGCGCCAAAACGCAGTTACGACTGTTCTTTGCAAAGACGCGCTACATGTGGGGTGAAGGAAAGAGTAACGCCCCCAGCCGCTTCCTGGATGATCTCCCAGAGAACGTGATTGAACGCAGGAGTGATGAAGTCGTAAGTGCCTTCTCCTGGGCCAGTGGCAACGCCGAGCAGCGTATGCGCGGCGGGAAGCTCGAACCGTTCCGTCAGGAAAGTCAGGACGTGGAAATTGAATTCAATCAGGATGTGGATTTTGGCTCCGACAAAGAACCCGATGTGGGCACACGTGTGGAGCATCCGGTGTTTGGCAAAGGAACCATCAACAGCAAACGCGGTGACGTGGTCGAGATTATCTTTGATGGCGGACCGAAGAAGACGTTTGCACTAAGTATTGCACCGATCAAAATTATTGGTTGATGCTAGCTTGTAGATAAGTAAGTTGTAGGACTGCTGGAACTTTTAAAAATCCCTACCACCTACAACCTAGTCATAAAAAACAGGAGCCCGCAGAACGGACCCCTGCCTTTTATAGAATGCTGATTTACTGGAACTGTGTTCCGCGAACCACAGGCGCAGAGCCTTTGATCCAGGTGTAGGTACTCGTTCCATCGGACCAGGTGATATCACCGGCTGTTGTCGGTGTACCCGGTTCGTTGATGGTGAGGCTTAAGCTTGGGTTGTTGGCATTGGACGGAACCGTCACGTCTCCGTACACACGGAAGTTCTCGGTACCCGTAATCGTGCCAAAGCTCGAAGGAATCGAACCACAGGTCACAACGCTGGAAGACACAGTACAGTTCACCACGACATCACTTCCCTCCTGACGCAGTTTCACGTTGGAGAGCGTGACGCCACCGGTTGCCTGAATCTGCATGCGGATCTGCTGGAGAATGACATGCGCCTGACTGTCGGTCGCAGTGGTATTCACCGCAAATGTTGCAAGGAGCTGATCGGTACCGCCTGTCAGGAGATTGTTGGAAGCACCTGCATTGGTGATGGATGTGATTGCTGCACGGGCGATTGCGAATGCAGGGAAGCTCTCGGAAGAAGTGGAACTGTAGGCATCGTTGCTCCACTCACCTGTTCCAGTGATATTGATGGTCGCAATCTGCAGAGGATCACCGCTCACTCCTCCGGAGTCATTCTGCTTCAAACGGGCGCGGATATACACGGAATGATCCATACGGCGCGGCAATGTCAGTCTTCCTGTGGGGAAGGTAACGCGGTAGACGTTGGAAGAACCACCCATCTGGCTGGCTGTTCCCAGGAGATATCCGTCCTGATCGTAGACCAGGAATGCATCTACAGACGGGGAAGAACTCGTGAGCGTGATCGCGAGTGAATCGACGTTCATCGGTTCGTTATTACTGTAGAACTTGGCAGAAGCCAGAATCGGCGATGTCTGTCCGAGCAGGGCGATGTTCGACTGCACTGTTGTATCGGTGAGAGGATCGTACGTACCGCTGCGGCTGGAGGAAGACATGGAGGACGAAGACATCGAAGAGGATGTCGACGAAGACGAAGAAGTCCTGGAGCTGGAAGAGGACGAACGGGACGAGGAAGAAGAGCTGTTGCTCTGTGCTGCCTGGAGCAGATCCAGATCGCCTTCGCTGTAGGCCAGGAAGTTTGCGGTCAGCCGGGCCATTTCCCCGCGGGTGATTTTGTCACCAACGACTACACCATTCAGATCAAGATCACGATCGAGCGCTTCATTGATGAATGGAACGTACCAGTTGTCACCGTTGGTTTCGACGCTGGAATACGCATACAGTTTCACGAGCACTTTCACCGCCTCTTCATACTGAACAGGACGGTTTGGCTCAAATTTCCACTGGGATGCTGGAACGGATGTATCGACATTTCCACGGACAATGCCCATGGATTTTGCGCGACACACGACGCCTTCATACCACACGCCCGATGCAACATCGGGGAAGCAGCGCATGTATTCGCGACCGTCACTTGCAGGCAATAAGCCCATGACGATTTTGATAAACTCCGCACGGTTGAGTGTGGAGTTGGCACGGTAGGTGCCGGACGGATCGCCTTCGACAATGCCGGCATCTGTGAGAACGCTCACAGCAACTTTGGTCGGGAGATCCCAGCCAGCGGTATCGGTATAGCGTCCGAGGTGCGACGTGTCGTAATCACGATCAGTCGTGGAAGTTGTGCTTTGTGCCAACACGGTAGCAACCGGGATGAGCAACAAAGCAGCCGATAATGAAAGAATGTTTTTTCGCATACAGGGGTTAAGACAGCAGTCTCCCGCAACTGTGACAAAAATCATATTGCGCCATTTAAAGATGTGTTTTATGTCAATTTGAGCTGTTTTAGAAACCGGTGTACGACCGTGCAGATTCCGGGCCAGCGCCCCAAAAATCCTCTACACTACCTCCATGCTCACGCTCGCAGACCAGGTCCGGCAGTTTTGTAAGAAGCAGAAGCTTTCCATGAATACCGATCTCGGTCAGCATTTTCTGATTGATGACGTGGTGCTGGATGGCATTCTGGATGCCGGCAATATCCAGCCGACCGATACCGTGCTCGAAATTGGTGCGGGTATCGGAATCCTTACAACCGAGCTGCTCGGAAAAACGCGCAATGTAACCACGATTGAAATTGATACCAAACTGATTCCGCTGCTCCACGCATATATTAAAGCGAGGGGAGAAAATAAACTGCCGACCGTGATTGAAGGCAATGCTCTCAATGTCGCATTCCCGACTGTGCCCTATAAGATTGTTGCCAATATTCCGTATCACATTACATCTCCCCTCCTGCGTCATGCGTTTCTGGAAGGTGAACAGGCCCCTACCAGTCTCACACTTCTGATCCAGCGCGAAGTTGCCGAGAAAATTTGCGATACCAAAGACGCCGGCATGCTCACAGTGATTGTGGCGCTCTTCGGCAAAGCCCGCATTGTCATGAATGTTCCGCCACATTGCTTCCGCCCGCCGCCCAAAGTGGAATCCGCAGTGCTTCACATTGATTGCTATGAGAAGCCGCTGGCAGACAGAGACACCATGGATCGGATTTTCGTCCTCACCAAACATGCGTTCAGCCAGAAGCGGAAGATGCTCAGAAATACACTGGGCAGCCTTCCGGAAGGCGAAGAGATGATGGCCGCCTGCAACATTGAACCCACCCGCCGCCCGCAAACTCTTTCCATAGAAGAATGGATCGCGCTCGCCAGATTCGGACGCTGAAACCCTCGCACTACGCGTACACGTTCCTCGTCAGTTTTCTGCTGTCTGTGTTCCTGCTGCAGTGGTGGCAGTTACAAACGTACCCGCTCTGGATCTGCTCATTCCTCGGTACCGTTGGTGCCCTTGGTTACGTCGGCCACCTTCTGCGCATCAAAGGAAGTATGCTGCAACTGACGATGGTTATAGGAATAGCATTCGCTCTGATGAGTGTCAGCCGAACAACGCACATCAGCGATGGCACCAGTATTGAAACCTACGCTGAAGGAAAGACAGTCACCACCCAGGGCATTATCAGTGATGCTCCAGATGACCGGCAGACATCCATCAACTACACCGTCGATGTCTCTTCCATCCAGGTGACGACGACAGGAAGTATTATTCCCGTAACTGGGAAAGTTCTTGTAAGCGACCGCCGCCATTTCCCGCGCTACCGGTACGACGAAGAAATAGAGATCCGCGGACAACTCACCAAACCCAAAGCCACCGAAACTTTTGCGTACGATAACTACCTCAGTCGGTTTGGGATCTATGCGACCATGAAAGCGACCGGCATCTCACATATATCCGATAATCATGGAAATCCGATGATTGCAGGACTCATTGTGCTGCGGGAACACTTCGAAGCGCAGATCAACCGCGTGTTCCCGGAACCCCAGGCAGCATTCCTCGCAGGGCTCCTTACCGGCAGCAGAAGCGGCCTCCCGGATCACCTCACCAAAGCTTTCAAGCAGACAGGACTCACGCACATTGTCGCCATCTCCGGGTTTAATATCACGATCATCATTGCGATCATCTCCGGCTGCCTCTTTTTCCTGCCGCTCAAATGGAGATTCGTCCCGAGTGTGATTGCCATCATTCTCTTCACACTCTTTGTGGGAGCGAGCGCCTCAGTTGTAAGAGCATCGATCATGGGCATTCTGGGGCTCCTGGCGTTGCAGACAGGGCGCATCCGGAATGCCCGCCTGGCTATTCTCTGGACTGCGTTTTGCATGCTCCTCTGGAACCCAAAATTCCTCTGGTACGACGCCGGATTTCAGCTCAGCTTCCTGGCTGTGATCGGACTCACGGAAACGGCACCCATCCTTGAGCAATGGATGAAGAAGATTCCGGCAGCCCTCGGTATCCGCGAAGCGTTGACTATGACCATTGCCGCCCAGGTCTTTGCCATGCCCTGGATTGTCCTGCAGTTTGGAACGATTTCACTGATTTCCCCTCTCGCCAATATCCTCGTCGCGCCTCTCATTCCCTTTGCCATGCTGTTTGGATTTTTGGGAACAGTGATCAGCTTCGTCTCTTTCCCCATTGGCCAGGTGCTTGGGTACATCGGCTGGGGCTGTCTGGAACTGATTATTCTCATCACCACAACGCTCGCATCACTTCCGTTTGCATCGGTGAATATTCCGACCATTGGCGGATTGATTGTGTACGCCTATTACACTGTTATTATCGGAGGATTATGGGTCCTGAATTATCGTAAAAAATAGATATAAGCTAATTTGTGTAATAATAACGTACTTGCATATTATAATTTATATTGTATAGTATTCTTACTACTTCCCCCTTATTCTTATGTCTACAGACACATTTGATTCCATTGATGACCTGAATAACATTGATCCTTTAGATGCAGAAGTCGGAGAATTGCCGGAAGGCACGGATGTTGTGACTGCCGATTTACAAGGAGAGTTTGGAGGCTTTTTGAAAGAAATGGGAATTGCCACAGAACGCACGTTGTCCGATGAAGAGCCAGATGTATTACCAACAGAAGCTACGCTCGCTGCATTTTATAACAAAGAATTGAGCGAAGCAGATAGTGAATTGATTGCCTTCTACATCTCGCGTTACCGCGTGTGGAAC
>CAYRQG010000017.1:389-5788 GCA_964426345.1 uncultured Candidatus Peribacteria bacterium | reverse complement strand
CGACGCAGATAGAGCATTTGTACATACAAGCGCCATAAGCGACACTGAAGAATTCGACGCGTAAGACCAAAAATCTCCTACCACTGATACACGTACACCATCGTCTCTCCCCAATAACCCCGGACGGTCTTCTGTTCCACCGGGGTTTTATGGTGAAACTGGAATGTGTGGGAGACCACACGCGTACCGGGTTTCAACTCTTTATCAAAGCGTTCGACGAGCCGATCCATCAGCGCCGGAAACAGGTACAGAAGAACCACATCCGCACTCGAAACATCTTCCTTCAATGCATCCTTTAACTGCAACGTAACATCCTGACGACTGAGCAGAATCCGGATTTTCCCGAGTGCCCAAATGGTGGGAATGAGTTCGCACCCAATGGCCTTAATGCCGGGATACCGTTTCTTGGCTTCAATCAGCACGCGCCCGTCCCCCGCCCCCAAATCAAACACGGTCTCTTTGCCTTTCAGTTTTGCAAGATCGATCATTGTCTTCACCACTGCATGCGGGCTCGGGACCGAGGGGATATTGAGCCAAAAATTCATAATGAATGTGACACAAAGCAGGGCCACTAGAACCACGAGGAGCGTGAGGAGGATATCGGGAATGATCATACGAAAAACGGGAAGGTGGCAGTGAATTACTGCACTTTGCGACTCGCAACCATATCACGATACCAGTAATAGCTGTCTTTGGGCGTACGAACCTGCGTCTCTCGATCTACATGCACAATGCCAAAGTTGGAACCGGGCTTGAAGCCAATTTCCCACTCATAGTTATCCATCAGGCTCCAGACAAAGTAGCCGTGAAGCGGCACGCCTGCCAAAATGGCCTTCTGCATTTGCTTCAGATGTTCGCGTAAAAAGAAGATACGGAAGTCATCGTGCACTTTGCCATCTGCGCTGATTTTATCATCCCAGCAGGTGCCGTTCTCCGTAATGTACAAACGTTTCATGCCGTAGGACTCATAGCGGTGGTACAGCGTGCGGAGCAAATCGTAACAGGCTTCTGGGTATGTAGGACCCACGAATACTGGCCATCCAAGGCCATTGGTAATCCCCTGCGGAGCGAGCACTTCCGCAAACTGCACATCCTTTTCGGGGGCACTGCGGATAATCATACCGCGGTAGAAATTGGCACCGAATGTCGTCAGCTCTGCACCAACGCAAATGGTTTCCATATCGCCCGGTTCAATCGTGGGCATGAATTCTTTGAAGACTGATGCAAACTCTTCCGGATATTTTCCCAGATACAGCGGATCGGTAAAAATCCGCGTTTGATACTGCTCAGCAAGTCTCATGGCACGCAAATCTTCTTCACTTTCTGATGCCGCATAGAAGACACGCGGGTTGTAGGTTGTACTTACTTTCAACGAAGCATCTTTTCCTTTCAGGTAACGCAAAGCCTGTCCTTGAGCCAAAAGCGCATTATGAACGGAGAGCAATCCCCCTGCCAGATCTTTTTCACCCGGCGCATGTTCGCCCAAATGATAGCTCAGCAGTGTGAACTGGAACGGTTCGTTCAGAATGAAATATTCCTCAATAAACTCCCCCAGATATTCATACACAATCGCAACATGCTTCAGGAACGCATCGATAATATCCCGGCTCTTCCATCCACCCATTTCTGCCAGGTACTGCGGCAAATCCCAGTGATAGAGCGTTGCATAGATCGTGAATCCTTCATTGCGGAGTGCAGTGAAATACGTCCGGTACCACTCAATTGCTTTCATATTAGGTGTACCGTCGCGATGCATGGTGCGGGAAATGGAGATGGATGTGCGGTACGCTCGCACGCCAAGATCCTTCATAATTTGCATGTCTTCCTTCCAGCGGTGATAGCGATCGATGCTATCCAGAGGCGACTGGCCCTGGAATGTCTTTCCGGGAATTCCTGCAAAGTGCGTCCACATGGTGGGCTCTGATTGCTCTTCTGCAAGAGTGTTACGTTCACCGATCACCTGCAAATCAGCATCGGCGACACCAAAGATAAAATCTTTAGGAAAACGGGCGTTTTGGAGTTGGAACATAGAAGCAGAGTAGAGGCGGTTTCAGGTGGAATCAATCGACTATTGCTGTGCCATTGCAAGAGTAGATTGCAATTCGTGCGGATGACCACCCAGTGTATGAATGCCAGGCATGGCGCCAGGACCGCTTCCATTCATGGGAACAGTTGTCGCATTGCGTGGAACAAAGGTCTCCACAGGATAACGCTCTTTCTTGATAAGATCCTGCACCACATCATTCAGTTGTCTCTGGGCCCCGAGAATCTGGGCAAAGAACCGGAGCTGATCACGCACTTCTGTATTCATGTGCTTGTGGAATTCGGCAAAATTAAAGTCTGCGAGTTTACTTTTGATTGTGACAAAGACAAACCGATATTGATCCATAACAGCTTGTGCGACATGTCCTGCTTTCCCTCCTGCTATTTCATCCATTTTAAGCTCACAAATATCTGCCAATGCTTTCATTTGATCGAAGACGCTGCGCGCTTTTTCAACAGGTACTTCGTAGTGATCACTCACCTCACCAAATGTCGATTGCATGGTATCGGGATCGATGCGGAGCAGGTTGATGGCTTCTGTTGCAGCCACATTTCCCACAAGTGACGCCGTAGATTGTTCATGCATATTGGGACGGTATCCGCTGCGCGCACGATCGTGATACACCTGTGTGTCGAGGCCGGACGCAATCACATACTGTTGATCCGAGCGAGAAAGAACACCCATCAAATGTGGAAGAAGTTCATTGTCAGCACGATAGTGACCGGTCACTGTTTTCAGCGGATTTTGGCGGGAGATGTGATCACTGGAGACAAACCACCAGGGAATTTGGCTGGTTTTATCATCCATCAAACGTGCAAATGCGGCAGAATCGACATTGGTATCGGAGCGCTGGAATGCGAAAAGTTCAGGTTTGCCGGAAGGAATAGCGCGAACGGGAACTTCCCAATCCGGGAAGTGTTCCTGCAAATAAAAACGCGCAATCTGTACGGTCCGATAATCCGGAATGCCGTGCTTGGTTCCGGTGACAGCAAGAATTTGTGCACCGTCTGCATTTGCAATATCCGGACCATCACTGTGTGTGACAGCAAATTGAGCCATATGTGCAGCGCGTGCCTGTTGTAATGCCGTATTCATCGTATCGCTCTCCCACTCTGTTGCACGCAAACCCGGACGAGTCTTCCGCAACTCTCCCACCGTTTTTCCCAGATGTTCAAAAAAGGACACCAGAGAGTTGGGCACCTGCTCATGATCCATACTCAATATCTGATGATCATGTCCAATGAGGAAGCTGTTGGGAACACTCTGAAAACCGGATTCTACAGAAGGCTCAACCAGAGGGTAGGTTCCAGGGAAATACGTGTCATCGTCGAAGGATGCAACGCCACCCCGTCCCACAAAATCAATCTTGGCGCGCTGACTGGCGTATCCGGTTTCAGTCAGACAGGCTGCAATAATATGGCGGGCGATGCCCGTTTGGCGACTCACCTCTTCTGCCACCCGCGCCTGCATTTCCGGAGTCATTACATAAATAGACGGCGCGAGACGCCCCTGTGGAATGATCTGACTGAAATTGTGTGCACGTAACTGTGTAGCTTCCGGTCCTTTAGATGCATCGGCAATCAGCATCCTGCTTTGATCTTCCCATCCCGCCTGCATCAGTTGCTCAATTGCGCTTCTCGTAAAATTTCCTGCCACCCCCAGTTCTCCTGGGTTTCCTTCTCCCCATCGGTTCATCGTCGGACACGCAACCGTGTAGGGTGTGTGTTCGGGTGGAAGGAATGTTTCCTTCATGGATCCAGTTGAGTGCATGAGTCGTATGAGTAAGAGGGCAAAGCTGGATGTGCCATTTCCGAAGTCGACACATTGTGAAAAGGTTACTCTGACAGTCAGTATTTTCAATGCTTCTGGCTAAAAAAAATCAGAAGAATATAGACCCGAAAAAATCGCATTCTTCTGCGGAAAATGCTTCATAAGTCTACTTCACTCGACCTCACAATTGTGTTCAACAAAAAGTACTGAAATAATACGAATTCACTTCAATGTAAAATAAAATAGGCCTTCTCGACTAAAAGACTCCTGTCATTACCGCACTGGTGCCTTTTGCGTGGAAAAAGAGGCCTAAAATAGAGTCGGGAAAAGGCTGTATCTCTGCTAAAATCCATCATCATGGCCGCAGACTACCCCGCCCTCCGCCTCAAACCCGAACGCGACGCTTCCGTACGGAACCGCCACCATGCCATTTTCCGGACGTCGTTTGACCGTGTACCGGACGTGCCGAATGGGTCGATTGCAGAAATCCAGAGCAGCGATGGCGAATTCCTGTGCTTTGCGACCATTAACACCCGTGCCTACATTTGCGGCCGCGCCATTTCTTTTGATTGGGGTGATCCACTTGTCGCGTTGCGCCGGACCATGAAGCAGGCCATCGATCTGCGGGCGCAATTCTTTTCGAGCAAAGATACCACCGCCTATCGCCTCATTAATGCCGAAGGTGATGCCATCCCCGGACTCATTGCGGATAAATATGGTGATGTGATTGTGCTGCAGTTCACAACGCTTGGGATGGATAAGCTGCGCGCGTGGATTATCAATACGATTGCAGACCTGACCGGCGCCACACTCATCTACGAAAAATCGACAGGCCAGAGCCGCAAGAACGAAGGACTGGAACCACGCGAACAGTGGCTCCGTGGAAAGGGTGAACCGACGATTGAAATTCAGGAGAACGGGGTGAAGTTTCTCATTTCCCTGACAGGCAGCCAGAAGACCGGCATGTTTCTGGACCAGCGGGAAATGCGATCATTGGTAAAGAAACTCGCGCCCGGACGCACCGTGCTCGATTGCTGCAGCTATGTAGGAGGCTTCGCTCTCTCTGCACTCGTGGGAGGAGCGGTTGCCGCCGATGCCGTGGATTACGATCCGGAAGCGATTGTGAAAGCAAATCAGCACCGCGATCTGAATGCGATTGACCCCTCACAATTCGAAGCCTTCGATGAAGACGTCTTCGATTTCCTCCGCCGTTCGCCGCTCCCCCGCCCCTACGATTTCATTATTCTCGATCCACCCGCCTTCGCGAAGAATGCCGAGAGTCTGGATCTAGCGAAGCACAAATACACCGACATGAACCGCATGGCCATTCAGGCGTTACCACCGGGAGGACTACTCCTCACATGTTCCTGCTCGTTTCAAATTACCCCAGACATTCTGCAGACCATCGTGTTCCATGCAGCACGTCAGGCGAACCGATCCGTGCGCATTCTGCAGCGGCATCATCTTGCGTACGACCATCCCGTAAACATCTATTACCCTGAAACAGATTATCTCAAAAGTTTGCTGCTTTGGGTGGAGTAAGGAACGGAATCAATGATTCCCGCACCGGCAATTTTCAATCCCA
>CAYRQG010000017.1:0-379 GCA_964426345.1 uncultured Candidatus Peribacteria bacterium | reverse complement strand
CCACAAGGAACAATGGATGCTATTTTACACTGTATAGGAAAGTGTGGCATTAAAGAACCCAAAAAAGATGTATTAAATTGGTGGAAAGATAATGGATACGGAGACTAACAACAATCAACCCATCAAAATAATCAATGCCGTAATCGTACGTCAGCTCTTCCCCCGGTTTAATGCTTCGCAAGGCATAGATGAAAATACGTTTCCCCTCCTGAATGGCCTGGCAATTGGGTTTACAGGAATGATTCAGATAACGCGCAGGATTCTCCTTCACATTTCCATTAATAGTCCAGGGTGTATCGGCGATATCAAAATAATATTTCCCTCCTTTTACCTTTGCCACCTCTTCATCACGCACCAGCGGCACCCAGTATTCAATCAC
>CAYRQG010000016.1:0-13299 GCA_964426345.1 uncultured Candidatus Peribacteria bacterium | reverse complement strand
TGATGGATGCAAAGAGTGCGTAACTGAAACCACCACCCACCGCACAAATGAGCACCTGTCTGAGTGTTAAGGGGCCGACTATGCGGTCCTCAATGTAGACGTTTTGCGGAATTTTGATGGGTTCAATAGGCATGGATATGTGTGTCAGGAAATCTCATTAGTATAGCAAAAAACGGGTGAAAGTGCCAGCGTGTAGCCATTTCACCCGTTTTGGAGTCGTTTTAGGCGATTGCCAGTTCCAGCTCCTCTTCAGCCGGAGCACTCTTTTTGGCCTTTCCGTGCAATAATTCGAGCTTATCGTCGGATTTGCGGACCACGCGGATGGTGTCTCCTTTGTGGAATACTCCTTTCAGGATTTCCTCGGCAATTTCATCTTCCACCAGTTCCTGGATCACGCGGCGGACTGGGCGCGCACCGTACTCGGGATCAAATCCCTTCGTACCCAGCACGTTGATGGCCTTGGGCTCAATTTCCAGACCGTAGCCCTGTTCCTTCAGGCGCTTTTCGAGCTCTGCCAGGTGCGTCTTTACGATCTTGCGGATGTGAATCTGGTTCAGTGCATTGAAGACAATGATGTGATCAATACGGTTCAGGAATTCCGGACGCAGATTGTCTTTGAGTTCATTCAATACTTCCGCGCGCTTTGCTTCGTACTCGTGTTCCTCGGAGACCGCTTCGTCATCCAGCTTGAAGCCAATCTTGGCAGCCTGCTTCGTGAGTTTTGCAGCACCGATATTGGACGTCATCACAATGATCGTATTTCGGAAGTCGACCACTTTGCCCTGACCGTCGGTGAGGGTTCCGTCTTCCAGAATCTGGAGGAGGAGATTGAAGAATTCCGGGTGTGCTTTTTCGACTTCATCGAAGAGCACAACAGAGTACGGTTTGCGGCGGACGGCTTCGGTGAGCTGGCCTCCTTCTTCGTAGCCCACGTATCCGGCTGTGGCTCCCACAAGGCGCGACACGTTGTGACGCTCCATGAACTCGGACATATCAATTTTGATGAGCGCGTCATCGCGGTGGAAGACTTCTTTTGCAAGCGTGCGCACGAGCTCTGTCTTTCCAACTCCGGTGGGGCCCAGGAAGAGGAAGGAGCCAATGGGGCGGCGCGTGTCACCAATGCCCACTCTGGAGCGGCGGATGGCGCGGGACACCTTGCGGATGGCTTCGTCCTGCCCAATAACGTGTCCGCGCAGAATCTGTTCCAGGGTCGCGAGGCGCTTGGCTTCCGGCTTCATCATCTTCATGACAGGGACACCTGTCATGCGTGCCACAACTGCAGCAATGTCATCGGGGTTGATGCTCACGGGCGTGCGCTTGTCGCCATCGGCATCGCTCAGCATGCGGTCGCGCTTCTCTTTCAGTTCGTGCTGTTCCTGCTTGAGCTTGAGCGCCTGGTGATACTTCTGTTCCTTCACTGCCTCCTGCTGTTTGAGCGTGAGGGTGGCGAGCTTGTCTTCCACTGCCTGCAGTTCCGGAGAGACGCGGGCGTGCTGCAGACTCTTTCCGGCCGATGCTTCATCGAGCACGTCAATAGCCTTGTCCGGCAGGAAGCGCTCGGTGAGGTAGCGGCTGCTCAGCTGGACGGCAGCTTCAATCGCATCGTCGCCAATACTGAGGTGATGGAATTGTTCGAAGGATTGCTTGAGACCTTTGAGAATTTCGATCGAATCTTTGAGGGTTGGTTCATCCACCTGCACCGGCTGGAAGCGGCGTTCCAGCGCGCGGTCTTTTTCGACGGTGCGGTACTCTTCCAGTGTCGTGGCACCAATTACCTGGATAGTGGCGCGGCTGAGGGCGGGCTTCAGAATGTTTGCGGCATCCAGCGATCCCTCTGCGCTTCCGGCACCCACCACTGTGTGGATTTCATCAATGAAGAGGATGATCTGTTTGTCGCTCTGTACAGCCTCTTTAATAATATCTTCGAAGCGCTGTTCGAATTCGCCGCGGTACTTGGTACCGGCCACGAGCGATCCCAGATTCAGCACGAGCACGCGCTTGTTTTTGAGCGAGTCGGGGACTTTGCCCGTCGCAATGCGCTGTGCGAGTCCTTCCACAATGGCAGTCTTTCCCACGCCCGGTTCTCCAATGAGTACAGGGTTGTTCTTCGTTTTGCGGTTGAGGATATGGATCACGCGTTCAATCTCGTTATCGCGTCCGATGATCGGATCAATTTTGCTTTCCTTCGATTTGGCTACAAGGTCATCGGTGAAGTAATCGAGAGCAGGCGTCTTGCTGCTTGCATCGCCGCGCTTGCGCTTGAGGCCTTCGGGTTCGCCGCCGTTTGTCGGCTGTGCACCGGCAATGGCGCCCTGGAGACCGTGGAAGAAGGATTCAAGTGACTGTTCCACGTTCCTGTTCTGCTGACGGAACTGACTGATCTGCCCGAACATTTCTTCAATGTGTGATTTCAAATCCTCCGGTTCCACCTGCATGTTTTCAAGGAGCAGGGTGGCAGCATTCTTTCCGGTGGAGACAAGGGCGTAGAGCAGATGTTCCGTTCCGACGTTTGCGTGGCGGAACTTGTGGGCGGTCACCACGGCCTGCTCAATGACAGTGTGCAGGTAGGTGGAAAGCCCGTGCTTCACGTGCTTGCCTTCAATACTGGGCGTCTTCGATGCCTTCAGGAGAATGCGCACGTTTTCGAGCGTGACGCCAGCCCCCGTAAAAATGGAGAATGCGAGGGATTTTGGAATGCTGAGGAGGCCCAACAGCAGATGCTCCGTTCCAATGTAGGTGCTCTGCATGGTCTTTGCTTCCTGTTCTGCAATTTGCAGAGCAAGTTTGGCATTGGGGGTAAAACGGTCGAATGGGTGCATAACGTGTTGGGTTATCGGTTACCTGTTATCGGTTACCGGGGATAGGATTGTCACTCTTATGTTCAGAGTGATAACTACGAGGTAGTTCTGGGCACTGTACCACACACCCCCAAATGAGGGGAAGTAGGCAGGAAGCAAAAAGGTGGTCTTTTTTGTGATAGGTCCCGACGGGGGAGAAAGTTATTGTTTATAGCTGGAGGGAGAGCGGCGGAAATCGTCCAGGAAAATGGCCACAATAGTGGTTGCAGGCACGGCAAGAAGCAGTCCGAGAATCGGATGAATCACTTCCGGGAAACTGAGAGCAGTGAGCATCGCGAAGATGATGGCAATGGGGGAAAGACCAACCGCACGCTTCATGATGAGCGGGACGAGCAGGTTGTTTTCACACCACTGAATGACGTAGTACACGCCCGCAATAATCAGCGACCATACAAATCCTCCTTCTGTGAGTGCAATCAGTACAGAGGGGATGGCCGCAATGAACGGGCCGATGTACGGAATGAATTCCGTGAAACCCGCGAGGATAGAAAGGGTAATGGCATACGGCATGCGCAGAATGGTGAGCGCCACAAAGACGAGCACTCCAATGCTGAGTCCCAGCAGCAGCTGGCCGCGCGCCCACTGGCCGATTTTCTCCTGAATAGCTTCTCCTTTGATGTCGATATACGGACGGGCTTTTACCGGGAAGAAGCTGCGGGTCCAGGTGCGCAGATGCTCGCGTTCAATTTGAATGAAAAATGCCAGCACCAGCACAATCACCATATTGATGAAGAAGTTGAGGACGCTGCCCGCCACCTTTGTGGCAAAGAGGAAGGAGCCCTGTGCCACCGAGGACATATTGCTGCTGATGGTCTGCAGAGCATCGGTAAAGCGCGTAATGGAAAGGTTTTGCAGCGTCGTATGCACAAATTCCGTGAGCTGGTGATTCACCTCCGTTGTCACAAGCGGCAGCGAAATCTGCGGGTTATTCAGGAAGGCATTCACGCTGTCATTAATGAGAATGGCAATCTGCTGCAGCTGCGATGCAATGATTGGAATGAGGGAGACAACGAGGAACAGAAAGACGAAGAGTGCAAGGAAGTAGTGGATCAGAATTCCGACACCGCGGGGAAAGCCCATGCGTTCCATCATGCGGACACCCGGGTCCATAATGGTGGCCACGAAAAATCCGAGGAGCATCAGGATCAGTTTGTCGCGGAGGATAAAGACCATCCATGCACCTACCACCACTGCCAGACTCACGAGTGTGGCCTGCATGACATTCACCAGGGAGAAGCGGACCGTCTGCTCACTTTCTGCAATCACGTCTTCGATCTCCATGATTTCATCTGCTTTTGCTTCGCGCTTCTTCAATTCTTTTGCCCGCAGAAACAAATCCTGCGCGCGCTTTCCGAGAATGCGGAAGGAGGTGAAGTTGTCGGATGATTTTTTCTTGGAAGCCATACGGGAGTATGAGTGATGGGTTATGAGTGACAGGTCTTTATGATCCAAGGACAACGCCGAGTACGAGATCGAGAATCAAATAGATGCATGTACAGACGACCAGACCGGCGATGGACCATTTCAGGCGATCTTTACCAGCCCCTTTATCGGATCCTCCGATGTAGGCGATGGCAAGTTGGTACCCAGCGTACATCACGTTCAGAACGAAGAACATGCCCACGAAGCTATAGACGAACGCGACCAAATGGCCGATAAAGAGCGGAATACAGGCGGGGCCGAGCTTGCCCGTTACAAAATCACAGTCGGGAATGCCGGAAATGAGCACCCCTACATCATCGGCAAAAGCCGCAAAGGGATACGCAAAAGCGGCTAAAATGATCTCTGTTCTTTTTCCGGTGATTGTGCGCAGAAAAGACATAGAGTTACCCTTCTACGATACGCAGAAAACGGCTATTCTTGGAGGGCTCTACGCCTCTTTTGGCTCGCAATTTCCCGCACAATGTTGCTTTATCTCTATGGCCTTTTCCTGGTCCACTGCCGCCCGCCCGATTGTCGCACTTGCTCCTATGGCCGGAGTGACCGATGCGTCGTACCGTCAGTTGATTAAAATGATTGCCCCGGAGACTGTGGTGTACACCGAATTCTTGAGCACTGATGCACTCGCGTTTGGCGGAAAGAAAACAATGCAGATGATGGCGTTTGATCCTGCGGTAGAGCGGCCGTTTATTGTGCAGGTGTTTGGACATGATCCCGCTCATTTTCTGGAAGCTGCAAAGATCATCGAGCAGGAAGGTGCCGATGGGATTGATATCAATATGGGATGTCCCGCTGCAAAAGTGGTCTCGTCGTGTCATGGTGCGGCTCTCATCCGCAAGCCCGAACTCGCAGCGGAGCTGGTTGCTGCCACAGTGAAAGCAGTGTCGATTCCCGTGAGCGTGAAGACGCGTCTTGGCTGGGATACCGATGAAACGCTGATTCCGTTTTGTAAGGCACTGGAGGCAGCAGGTGCGCAGGCGTTTGCGATTCATGGTCGTACCTTTCAGGATAAATTCACCGGGAAAGCGCGCTGGGAGAAAATCTACGAACTCAAAAAAGCAGTGTCTGTGCCGGTCATTGGAAATGGCGATGTGTCATCTGCAGCCGATGCGCTCGAAAAAATCGGCAATCTGGATGGTGTGATGGTCGGGCGTGGAACCTTTGGGAATCCCTGGGTGATGCGCGATATTGTGGATGCACTCACTGTGGGCAATGCAGCATCATCTGCTCCGCGTACATTCCAGGAAAAAATCCCGATGATTCTGGAGCACTGTGAACTCGCTGTACGCATAAAAGGGGAGCAGCGCGGCATGCTCGAAATGCGCCGGCACCTGGCGAGCTATGTGAAAGGATTTGATGGAGCATCGGAAATGCGCCAGAAGCTGGTGCGCGTGGAAACATTTGAGGGGGCGAAGGCGATCTTGTGTGCGTGATCAGTCGTTATTGCGAAATGTTGCGACAAGCACTCCCCAGGTTTGCGCACGGACATTCTGTGTCGTCGATCCGCAATGTTCACTGAGAGATTCCCAGTTGCTTTCCGTAACCCCTCGTAAGGCATTGCTGCTCTTTCGTAATGCCTCATCTTCTTTTTCTTCAAGTGTAAGTGGTATTTTTACTCCCGTTTGATGAAAGGGGAGAAGAAGGAGTTGTCCTATTCCCTTTTCCACTGCCTGTCGCAAAGCAACAAGTGGGAGTCTTTTGCTTTCTTTCAAGAGGACCCGCATTTGATCTGCCAATCCATGATCCGGAGGAAAGGCAGTCGCAAGATGTTCTGCCCAATTTATTACATCTTCTCTATCGGTTTCTGCCAGGGAATTCTGAAGATGCAGCATCGAAGAATAATGCTACCCCGCTCTTCTGTGAATACAATACGTTCCACAAAAAAACGGGGCCGAAGCCCCGTTCCTCATCTCAATCTCAATCCTGATCTTAGAACTGTACCTTCACGCCAGGACCCATAGTCGGGGCGATGGTGACAGTCATGATGTACGTGTTCTTGATGCCGGATGGGCGTGCTTCTTCGATACCTGCCATGAGAGCCTTGAGGTTTTCTGCAAGCTTCTTGCCGCCAAAGCTCACTTTTCCAAACGGAACGTGGATGATACCGGTCTTATCCATCTTACATTCGATACGTCCTTTCTTGAGCGCTTCGATGGTCTTTCCTACGTTTTCTGTCACTGTACCTGCCTTCGGGTTCGGCATCAGTCCTTTCTGTCCGAGGGTCTTTGCAATCTTACCGAGGTTTTTCATCATAGCCGGCACAGCGATGGCGACGTCGAAGTTGATTTCACCAGCTTCGATTGCCTTTACGAGGTCGTCGTTTCCAACGACATCAGCTCCGGCTTTCTTCGCTTCATCAATCAAATCATCCGGAACGAATGCAGCCACGCGGATCGTCTTTCCTGTTCCGTGCGGGAGGTTCACGGTTGTGCGGACCAGCTGGTCAGCCTGTGTGGTATCGGCGTTGATGCGCACGTGTGCTTCTGCGGTGGCATCGAACTTGGTGGTGCTGAGCTTTGCAACAAGCTCGGTAGCATCATCAATAGAATACAGCTTGGTTGCGTCGACGAGCTTCGCAACTTCCTTGTACTTTTTTCCACGAACTTTCTCGTGAGTCTGTACGGTCTTCTTGGCCATAAAGAGAGGGGGGATGTGGTTCAGCGTCAGCCTAGGCTGACTCCCACAAATAAGTGGCGCCATTCTGCCGAAAAAGCACAGCAAAGGCAACATGCAGCAGGGATTTCCTCAGGGAGAGTTATTTTGTCTTCTTTGCCACCTTTTTCGTGGTTTTAGCCGCAACGGTCAGGGTTTTGCGGGGTGGGAAGGTGGGGCGGGAAGCCGGACGGATGACTTTCTTCTGGGCGGTAGCCATGGGATACACCGTAAACCAGCAGAGGAGGAAGCCGTAGAGAAGCATCACCAGGTGCACATTCCAGATGTCTGCATTCTTATCACCGGCGCTTGTCAGCCACTGGAGGACAAGGGAGAGGGTAGTGAAGAGCACCACGACCAGCCCGATAAATTTCCAGGAGTAGAAGAAAAGTGCGGAGGGGATTGCCTTCGATTCGCTATCGACTGATTGCAGGATGTTATCGTGCCACAGGTAGGTGATTCCTCCCACTATGAAGAGGACCAGGAGTCCGAGGTACGTGTTGCTCGCAAGAATCTGGTGCGAGACAACTGCGTAGACTGCGGGCAACCCACCTGCCGTCATCAGAATAATGCCGAGTGCTTCTGCCAAATAGCCGTATGCGGCCAGTGCCAGCGATTCCGGACGTGCACCGCTGCGGCCAATTCCTGGTAATACCAGAATCACAAATAGCAAAAGAACGGCAATGGGAAGGAGAAAGCCAGAGAAGATTCCGACGGACTGGAAGAGCGCCGTAGTCGTTATGGGAGACATACGGTTCTTAGAGTACGGTTTTCCTTATTTCTGTGCACGTTAATGCAATTGCGGCCTATCTTAAAGCATGCTCCTGTTATCGGTTATCTGTGTATCTGTTAACTGGTGAACGGTTGTACCTTTTAGGAAAAGTGAGAAAATTCTTATAGTAGAATAACTCTATGCAATCTTATAGAAATTTAGACGCGTGGAAATTTGGTTTAGATCTTGTAGAAGAAATCTACAGATTAACAAAAATGCTTCCACAAAGTGAGCTGTATGAAATGCCCGTGGAGAATGTACTGAAACTGAGGCATGGCTCTGTATAGCTGTTCGTGTTGGTTTTTTTCAAGAAGCAGATATTCAAAAGGCATTACATCTCATTGAGATACAAAAGAAGCTTCTATCGGGTCTTATCGCATCAACAAAAAATCATTCTTTTGTACCCAATAACAGATAACTGATAACAGGTAACCAATCAAGCCGCCATATCGACGGTCACTCCCATGCTGCGTGCGGTACCAGCCAGGGAATTCATAGCAGATTCGACATCTTTCGTATTCAAATCGGCCATCTTGATTTCAGCGAGCTTGCGGAGATCGGACCACTTCACGGAACCAACCTTCTTCTTGTTCGGTTCGCCGCTTCCGGATTTGATCTTTGCGAGTTCCTTGATCATTTCGGATGCAGGAGCCTGCTTGGTGACGAAGCTGAAGGTGCGATCCTCGTACACGGTAATCTGAACCGGTACGGTCTGACCCATACGATCCTTGGTAGCAGCATTGAACTGCGTGCAGAATCCCTGGATATCAACACCAGCCTGACCCAATGCAGGTCCGAGTGGGGGAGCCGGGTTTGCCTGGCCGCCCTTTGCTTGCACTTTGATGACTTTCTTGATCTTCTTGGCCATATTCTAGGTTATAAGTGAATGGAGTTCGCAGATCCTAATGATTTCTTTGTGAGAAGTAAAGCTTATTTCTCCTGCTTTAGGTATTTGGAAGGTGACCGATGTGGCCAAGGGGACCAATGTGGAGGAGAAAACCGACTAGTACAAACACATCGGTCCCTTTGGCCCCCTTGAAAACGTCGGTTCCCTTGTTATTTCGTGGTCAAAGTATCAATCAGAGGATTCATCACATCATCTTTCCCGTTGGCGATATGGAATTCGTACAAGCGTTCGCGCACACGCACGAAGACGAGGCGTTCGGTGCTGAGGGTGGGGTCCATAAAGGTGAGGTAATTGCGTACCGGCAGACTCGGGCCCTGCAGTGTTTCATCGCGCAGATCGGTCATCTGGGGAGAGAATGCTGTGAGAAGCGCTTCTTTGAGGGCAATGAAGAGGGTTTTGACCTTCGCTGTTTCCATCCAGGTGACTGATCCGGCGCGATCGCCGTCTTTGAGGATTGCCAGAGCTTTGATTTCTGTATCGGTGGCACCAACTTGTGCCAGGAAACTGAGGTCGTTTGTGGAAGTAGTGGTAAATCCATTGGACTGGATAAAGCTGGCAACATCCGGGCCATTTTGTTTGCGGACACCTCCTGTGGGGATAGAGCCTGTTCCTGTGGGGTTTTGCGTGATGACGGTGCCAGAACCGGTTGTTCCTGTGGAATCCGGCAGATTGTGCCTGTTCGACAAATAGTAATCAGTAGCACCCAAAGCGCCCAAAAAGAGCAGAAGACCGGCCGTTGTGATCATTTTCGCATTGGTCGACATACGCAGCAGAGGAAGAGGTGCCCATCATACGTGTGTTCCTCCTGATGGGGAACTGGTAGGTGGGTTTAGCATTAAACACTATTACTTATAATAAGTCAATCTTTCTCAAATTCCTGTAAATACCTGCTACACTGCTCTTCGTGGCCATCAATAGACAACCACGGCAGCTCCCAGTCCTGCAGCCCACTGCGGTGATTAAGGAAGAATTGGATGTGATTGAACAAACACTGCGTCCGAAGGCGATTGCGGATTATGTGGGACAAACGAAGATCAAAGAACATTTAATGATTCATATAGAAGCCGCCCGGAAGCGCAAAGAGCCTTTGGGTCATACGCTTCTGCATGGACCTCCGGGTCTTGGAAAGACGACCCTTGCACATATCATCGCACAGGAAATGCAGGCTCAGGTCCGTGTCACGAGCGGCCCTGCAATCGAAAAACCCGGCGATCTCGCATCTCTCCTGACAAACCTGGCAGAAGGGGATGTGCTCTTCATCGATGAAATTCACCGCCTGCGTCCCGCTATAGAAGAAGTGCTCTATGGAGCAATGGAAGATTGCGTGCTCGATATCATGATTGGCAAAGGTCCGACTGCGCGTTCTGTTCGTCTCACCATCAAACCATTCACACTCGTGGGAGCAACGACGAAAGCCGGAGCGGTAAGTGCGCCTCTTCGTGACCGCTTCCTGCATAACTTCAAACTTGGGTTTTATGATCGCAAAGAAATGCAGAGCATTGTCGAACGTTCTGCAAATATTCTCGGGATTGCGATGGAGGGACTCGCAGCTCACCGCATTGCGTCCGCCAGCCGTGCCACACCTCGTATTGGAAACCGCCTGATTCGTGCAGTCCGTGATTTTGCGCAGGTACGCGATGAAGAAATTATCAACTTAGCCTGTGTCGAGAAGACACTTTCATCTCTCGATATCGATGATGAAGGCCTGGATGCAACCGATCGTCATTTATTGAATACCATTGTAGATGCCTTTGGAGGCGGACCGGTGGGACTCTCGACACTCGCTGCCATTCTTGCTGAAGAAGAGGAGACACTCGAAGATGTGTACGAACCGTACCTGATGCAGCAGGGCTATCTGCAGCGCACGCCGAAAGGACGCATGGCGACGAAGAAGACCTACGAGAAACTGGGAAAGAATCCACCGGAGGGGATGCAGATGGGGATGCTTTAGGTGATAGGTTTTAGGTTATGGGTTATAGGTGATAGGTTTTTTATGAATAGAGGTCGTAGAAGTTCCTAAAACCTAATCCCTAAAACCTATAACCTAGATAATTTCCCGCTGCAGCCATTCTTTTTGAATAGTGCGTTCTACCAATGTGTGATGCCTCATATTGCGGCGTGAGATCTTATTGATAAACCTCCACTGACCACGAATCGAGTACGCAGCCTGAACCGATCCATCGGCACGCGCGACCATAACTGGATGGGCGGATGCGAGCGAGGGCAGCGCAAGAAAGCCACAGGACATAACCGTGATTGCCGCTGTGCGAAGGGAAAAAGTCATGTGTGTCGGGAGAGGGGATTTTTGTGGAAAAGTGCGCGTCTTCTGTCCATTGAAAGATTACCTCTGCAAAAACTCTGCGCAAGACACCAGGAATTCGATTGTGGAAACTTGTCTAGCGCAATTTTTGTACTCAGTGACCCTCTTTGAGGAGGGCATTTATAGCTGAATGCATTTTTTGTACGAACGCGGATTGGCGGAACTTTTCTGCCTGCTCGCGGCACTTTTGCTCTGAGTATTTTTTTGGATCAAAGTTGAGGAGACTTTTCTCCAAAGATTCGGGCGTTTCTGCATCAAAATACGCTCCCGTGACTCCATCAATCACGGTTTCGGTGATGCCACCTTCGCCGTATCCAATGACCGGAGTCCCGCAGGCCATTGCTTCCAAGGCTACGAGCCCGAAGTCTTCTTCGCCGGGAATGATCACCGCCTTTGCGCTCGTCATCAGGTCTGCGAGTTCATCACCTTCCCTGTACCCGTAGAATTCGATAGTGGGACCGGCCATCTTTTGGAGCTGCGGTCGGGCAGCGCCTTCGCCGACAATCTTCAGCTGCAACTTTAAGCGGTTACAGGCTTCGATCGCGCGATCAATCCGTTTGTAATCGGCAAGCGTAGAGACAATCAGGAAGTAATCCGGATGTTCCATTTCACTTCTCAAGCTTTCAGCTTTCAGTTTTCGGCTTTCAGGATTTTTAAACCAGGTATCGGCAATAGGGGGGTAGATCACGTCACTCTCTCTATCCCAATACAGTTCAATACGGCGCTGCACTTGTTCCGATGCTGCAATGAGTGCATCGGGGCGTGGTGCTACTTCTGCATCCCATTCGCGCAGTGTATGGAAGGTCGATTCCAGATATGCCTTCTTCAGGAATCCCAACGGTCCTCTTCCTGCGCGCTCCAGAACATCATGCGTTCTGTCCCACAGATGGCGGGCGGGGGAGTGAACGTAGCAGAGGTGTTTGGGTTTGCCGTTCGTGATGATGCCGTGTGCGAATGCGGAAGAGGAACTGAGGACCAGATCAAACTCCGAAAAATCCCAGGCTTCTACTGCTTTCGGGAATTGCTTGAGGTACAGGTGATGATTGAATCCGCGCACAGGATTGATGGAACTGGTGCGCACTCTGTTTTTTGGAAACCAGTCGCCGAGTTTTTTTTCGTCGTAGAGCAGTGTGTAAATAGGCGCCTCTGGAAACATCTCTGCAAAGATCCGCAGCAAGCGGGCTGCGCCGCCTTTCATGGTGAGGAGGTCGTGGACGAGGGCTACTGTCATACGCGCAGGGTAGCGGTGTTCGTGAGCGCTCGTTAGAGTGTTACCGTGGAGACTGCACATGGCGTGCAATGCGTGCGGCTGTATCCCGGGATACAAACCGTGTCATGAAAGCCCCCAGCTTATTCGACAATCCAGGAATGCAGACAGGCTTTCCGTTGAAGCAGGCATTCAATGCTGTTTCTGCAACAACCGATGCATCCATTACTCTGCTTTTGAAGAGTCTGGAGCTTCCCATGTGCGCATTCTTTGCAAATTGCGTGCGGGTGGGACCCGGGCAGAGGCAGGTGACAGTCACGCCGGTTCCCTGCAGTTCATTGCTCAGCGCTTCAGACAAACTGAGCACATACGCTTTGGTGGCGTAGTACACAGCCATCAGCGGACCTGGCTGGAATGCTGCGGTGGAAGCGATATTCAGAATGCGTCCGTGTTTGCGTTCAATCATCTGCGGCAAGATTGCGCGTGTGAGATCGGTGAGTGCTCCTACATTCAGATCAATCATCTGGCGCGTACGGATGGGATCGGCATCCTGGAATAATCCGAAATCACCGAAGCCGGCGTTGTTCACGAGGAGATCAATGGGAGTGTCTGTGATGCTCTTCATCAGTGTTGCAGTTGCATTAACTGCAGAGAGATCGAGTGCGATCACTTGTACGTGAATGCTATGGGTCGATTCCAATTCTTTTGCGAGAGTATCGAGTGTGTCTTTGCTGCGTGCCACCAGAATCAGATTCCATTGTTGTGCGGCAAGTTTGCGTGCGAATGATTCTCCAAGGCCGCTGGAGGCACCGGTAATGAGGGCGGTCTGTGTTGTCATAGGATCACTATAGAGTGCAGAGCCGCCCTCAGATAGCGGTGTTTAACGGAAAATAAAGTACAAGAGGCCCCAGCCTCCGCCGAACACTGCGGCTATGAGAAGTGCCATGAGAAGGCGACGCATAGAGAAATGGGAAGGGGAGTATGTGGATATGACACGGGAGAGGGAAATTCTTTACAGGGGATTTTCTTAGAATTGTCCTCGCCGGACGGGCCCGCTTGGCCAGCGGAGGCGTCACTTTTTGGCCATGCTCCAAAAAGTAACCAAAAAATGCGGTCCGGCCAATTGCCCTCCCACTTGCCCCT